>JANJTY010000377.1 GCA_024710865.1 Lysobacteraceae bacterium
GCGCCAGCGGCCAGGTGACGCCCGTGCCGTCCCTGGCCGACTGCGACATGGACGGTTTCGCGCGCGTGCTGCAGCCGGTGGCGGTCGCCAGCGGCGAGGCGCGCGCCTTCTGGCTGGACGAGGCTCATTTCCGCTGGCCCGGCATGCCGGCCGAGGGCACGTATCGCCTCTACCACTCGGCCAGCGGCCAGCTGCGCGCGCTGCCGGGCGCGGTAGTCGCGAGCGCGGATGGCGCGGTCGAACTCGTGCCGCGTGCCGATGCGCTGGCCGCGGCCGTGGCCGAGCGCTTCGCCTGGGTGCCGGGCGGGGCCGAACTGAGCCTGCCGTCGTCCGCGCAGGCCAGCCTGGCGGAGCTGCTGCGCAGCCAGCTCCTGATCGTGCGCGAGGACGCCGGCGGGCGCGTGCGCGATGTCACCGCCCTTCAGCCGGCCGGTGCGCTCGACGCCCTGTACGCCGCCGCATCCGAACCGGATGCGCTGGCGCTGGGCGCACACCCGGGCGAACGACACACCGACTTCGCGCTCTGGGCGCCGACGGCGGGCCAGGTCTCGCTTTGCCTGTACCCGGGCGCGAACGCGCCGGCCGACGCCCAGCTGCCGATGCAGGCCGATCCGCTCACCGGCGCCTGGACCGCGCAGCACAAGGGCAACCTGCACGGACGCTACTACACGTTCCTCGTCGATGTGTTCGTGCGCGGCGTGGGTCTGGTGCGCAACCGCGTGACCGATCCCTACGCCCTGAGCCTGTCGGCCAATTCGCGCCGCGGCTTCGTCGCCGACCTGACGCATCCCGAGCTCGCGCCGCCCGGCTGGTGGGACAAGCGCGGCCGCGTAGTGCCCGAATCGCCGGTGGATCTGGTCATCTACGAGCTGCACGTGCGCGACTTCTCCATCGGCGATGCCAGCGTGCCGGCGGACCGCCGCGGCACCTACCTCGCCTTCGCCGAAGCCGATACCGATGGCGTGCGCCACCTGCGCGCCCTGGCGCAGGCCGGGGTGACCGACGTGCACCTGCTGCCGGTGTTCGACATCGCCACGATTCCCGAAATCGGCTGCGCCACGCCCGCGCCGAGCGGCGCGCCGGACGGCGAAGCGCAGCAGGCCGCGGTCGGCGCGGTGAAGGACCGCGACTGCTACAACTGGGGTTACGACCCCTTCCACTTCACCGCGCCCGAAGGCAGCTACGCCACCGACCCGGACGACGGCGCCGCGCGCATCCGCGAGTTCCGCGCCATGGTCCAGGGCCTGCATCGTCTCGGCCTGCGCGTCGGCATGGACGTGGTCTACAACCACACCTCGGCCTCGGGGCAGAGCGAGCGCTCCGTGCTCGACCGCATCGTGCCCGGCTATTACCAGCGCTACGACCTCGCCGGCCGGGTCGAGCGCTCGACCTGCTGCGAGAACACCGCGACCGAGAACGCCATGATGGCGCGGCTGATGATCGATTCGGTGGTGACCTGGGCGCGCGAGCACCGCATCGATTCCTTCCGCTTCGACCTCATGGGCCACCAGCCGCGCGCCGCGATGCAGGAGCTCAAGGCCCGGGTCGACGCCGCCACCGGGCGCCGCATCGACCTGCTCGGCGAGGGCTGGAACTTCGGCGAGGTCGCGAACGGCGCGCGCTTCGTGCAGGCCTCGCAGCTCTCGCTGCCGGGCACCGGCATCGCCACCTTCTCCGACCGCCTGCGCGATGCCGCGCGCGGCGGCGGCTGCTGCGACGGCGGCAACGACCTGGTGATCCGCCAGGGCTGGCTCAACGGCCTGCACTACGCGCCCAACGCCAGTGCGGTGGGCCGGTTCGGGCGCGACGACCTGCTGCGCGCGGCGGACCTGATGCGCGTCGGCCTGGCCGGCTCGGTGCGCGACTACCGCTTGCTCAACCGCCTCGGCGCCGAGGTCGAACTGGCCGCGCTCGACTACGCCGGCCAGCCGGCCGGCTACGTGGCCGAGCCGACCGAGGTGGTCAACTACGTCGAGAACCACGACAACCCGACCCTCTACGATCTCAACGCCTACAAGCTGGCGCGCCCGATCGGGGCCGAGGAGCGCGCGCGGGTGCAGGTGCTGGGCGCGGCCGTGGTCGCCTTCAGCCAGGGCATCGCCTACCTCCACGCCGGGCAGGAGATCCTGCGCAGCAAGTCGATGGACCGCAACTCCTACGACTCCGGCGACTGGTTCAACCGCGTCGACTGGACCTACCAGCAGAACTTCTTCGGCAGCGGCCTGCCGCCGGCCTGGGACAACCAGTCGAACTGGCACCTGATGCGTCCGCTGCTGGCCGACGCCTCGATCCGGCCGGCACCGGGCACCATCCGCTGGACCCGCGACGCCGTGCTCGACCTGCTGCGCATCCGCAGCGGCACCACCCTGCTGCGCCTGCGCAGCGCGGCCGACATACGCGCGCGCCTGAGCTTTCCGGACGCCGGACCGCAGCAGCTCGGCAGCGTCCTGGTCGGGCATGTCGATGGCGAGGGCTATCCCGGCGCGGCCTTCCGCGAGCTGATGTACTTCATCAACGCCGACGTGGCCGCGCGGGAACTGACCCTGCCCGCGCACGCCGGCAAGCCCTGGACGCTGCATCCGCTGCAGGCCTCGCCCGAGGCCGCCGATCCCCGCCCGCGCGAGCAGGCGCAGGTGGACGTGGCCACCGGCCGCTTCACCCTGCCGCCGCGCACCGCCCTGGGCGATGTCCTGGAGTAGGCTGCGAGCACCCGCGCCTGCCCGCTTTCCGTCCGAGCCCTGCCATGAACGAATCCCCCATCCGTGAAGTCGTGATCGTCGGCGGCGGCACCGCCGGTTGGATGACCGCCGCCGCGCTGTCCAAGGTCCTCTCGCGCGACTACCGCATCCGCCTGGTCGAGTCCGAGGAGATCGGAACGGTCGGCGTGGGTGAGGCCACCATCCCGATGATCAAGCTCTACAACAACGCCCTGGAGCTGGACGAGCGCGAGTTCATCCGCCGCACCCAGGGCTCGTTCAAGCTCGGCATCGAGTTCGTCAACTGGGGGCGCCAGGGCGACCGCTACATCCACGGCTTCGGCAAGATCGGGCAGGACCTTGGCCTCGTTCCCTTCTACCACTACTGGCTGAAGCTGCGTGCGCTGGGCCGCGCGGGCGAACTGGACGAGTACTCGATCAACACCTGGGCCGCGCGCCAGGACCGCTTCATGCCGGCGGTCACCGACCGCCCCAACTCGCCGCTGGCCGACATCGCCTACGCCTACCACTTCGATGCCGGCCTCTATGCGCGCTTCCTGCGCGACTACGCCGAGAAGCGGGGCGTGGAGCGGATCGAGGGCAAGGTGGTCGAGGTCGAGCAGCACCCCGAATCGGGCCATGTCACCGCGGTGAAGCTGGACCGCGGCCAGCGCGTCGCGGGCCAGCTCTTCGTCGACTGCTCGGGCTTCCGCAGCCTGCTGCTGGGGCAGACCCTGAAGGTGGGTTACATCGACTGGACCCACTGGCTGCCCTGCGACCGCGCCGTGGCGGTGCAGTGCGAGGGCACGGCCGCGATCACGCCCTACACCCGCTCCACCGCACGCCAGGCCGGCTGGCAGTGGCGCATCCCGCTGCAGCACCGCATCGGCAACGGCCACGTCTTCTCCAGCCGTTTCATCAGCGAGGACGAGGCCACCGCCACCCTGATGGCGAACCTCGAAGGCGAGGCCCTGATGGAACCGCGCGTGCTGCGCTTCACCACTGGCAAGCGCGAGCGCTTCTGGGAGAAGAACGTCGTCGCCATGGGCCTGGCCAGCGGCTTCATGGAGCCGCTGGAGTCGACCAGCATCCACCTGGTGCAGACCGCCATCGCGCGCTTGACCGCGTTCTGGCCCAACCGCGGCATCGAGGCGGCCGACGTGGACGAGTTCAACCGCCACGCCCACCGCGAGTTCGACCGCATCCGCGATTTCCTGATCCTGCACTACCACGCCACCGAACGCGACGACACGCCGTTCTGGAACTACTGCCGCACGATGCAGATTCCGGACGAGCTGCGCCACAAGATGGAGGTCTTCGCCGCCAACGGCCGCATCTTCCGCGACGGCGACGAGCTGTTCGCCGAGCCGAGCTGGGTGCAGGTGATGATCGGCCAGCGCCTGCAGCCGCGCGCCTTTCACGGACTGGTTGATGCGATCGGCGAAGACGCCGCGTTCAAGCACGTCGAGACCGTGCGAGGGGTGATCGCCAACTGCGCGCGCGCGATGCCGACGCACCAGGAGTTCATCGCCCGTCATTGCGCGGCGGAGCCGGTCGCGCTGCCGAGGCGGAGCGCGGCGACCGCCTGATGGATGGGGTTCGCGGGCGGCGATGGCGTGGCGCTGCGGTCGCACAGCGAGGCTCGGGTGCCGAGCGCAGCTTTGTCGGATGTGGTGAGTTGAGCGAGCCGCATCATTGGCGTTGTGCTGCCGTCGCGCGGTGTGCCGTTGAAAAGCTTCAGAGCAAAGAGGAGCCTCAAAGCAAAGCTTTCGTGCCCCTTCGGGGCGCGAGTTACTTCTCTTTGCTTGCCCAAAGAGAAGTAACCAAGAGA
>JANJTY010000634.1 GCA_024710865.1 Lysobacteraceae bacterium
TCCGGCCGGGCGACATTCTCGCCTTCCACCGCCGCGACGCGCATGAAGTGGCCGAGTCGGCAGACGCGGCGTCCTTGCGCAAGGGACTGGTGTGGAACGGCCTGGCGGCGTGCCTGGCGCTGCGCTTCGAGCCGGGTCGGGCGGTGGCCGAGCTCGCCATCGACGGCGCGGCGGCTGCGGAGTGCTCGGCGCGGTTCCAGGCCATGGTGCGGCGCATGCTCGGGCTGACCCAGGACATCGAGTCCTTCGAGCGCCAGCACCGTGCGCACCCGCAGGCCGGCGCGCTGATCGCTCGCCAGGCCGGCTTGCGCGTGGCGGTGGCGGCGACGCCATTCGAGGCGCTGAGCTGGGCGGTGACCGGGCAGCAGATCAGTCTGGGGGCGGCGGTTGCGTTGCGGCGCAAGCTGATTGTGGCGGCGGGGGTGCGCCACACCTGCGGCCTGATGTGCTACCCGGACGCCGGCCGGGTAGCGGCGCTGACGGTGGCGGCGCTGCGCGCCGAGGGCTTCTCCGCGGCCAAGGCAAACACCCTGCACACCCTTGCCCACCTGGTGGCGGACGGTACGCTGCCGCTCGACGCCTGGCTGCACACGCTTGCGGTGGACGACATCCGCAACCAGCTGATGAGCGTGCGCGGCGTTGGCCCGTGGACGGTGGATTACACCTTGCTGCGCGGTTTCGGCTGGATGGACGGCTCGCTGCACGGCGATGCGGCCGTGCGGCGTGCGCTGCAGGCACTGCTCGGTGCGCCGGACAGGCTCGGCGAGCACGATGCGCGCCGCTGGCTGGCGGGTTTTTCGCCGTGGCGCGCGCTCATCGCCGCGCACCTGTGGGCGGCTGACTCGGCGCTGCCGGCGCACACGGGCAGCGGCCGCCGGGCGCCCTGACTACGGAAACTGCGCGCGCTCGCCGAAGTACTCCACCAGCCGGTCGAACACCAGGCGGATGCGCGCCGCCACCGGGCCGCGCTGCGGGCGGTACACCGACAGGCTCCAGGGCTCGGGCGCGAGTTCGGGCAGCACCTCGACCAAGCGCCCTGCGCGCAGGTGCGGCGCCGCCAGGTAGGCGGTGAGCTGGCCGAAGCCGACGCCGGCCAGCACCGCCTCGGCCTCGGCGCCGGTGTCGTCGGTGGCGAAGGTGGGTGCGCGCGGCAGCCATTGCTGGCCGCCGGCCAGGAACCACGCCCACGGCCGCCCGGTGTTGGGGTCGATGGCGACGGTGGTGGGGCGCTCGGCCAGGTCCTGCAGCGTCGCCGGGGCGCCGCAGCGCGCGAGCAGTTCGGGCGCGGCGACGATGTGGAAGGACACGCGCGACACAGCGCGTGCGACGAAGCGGCTGTCGCGCAACACGCCGACACGGATGCCGATGTCGATCTGCTCGTCGACCATGTCGGCAAACTGGTCGGAAAAGCGCAGGTCGAGCTGCAGCCCGGGGTGCTGCGCACACAAGGCGCCGAGCACGCGCATCAGCCCGTGGCGGCCGAGCGCCCGCGGCGCGGTGATGCGCACCAGGCCGGCCAGCTCGCTGTCGCGCGCCTGCTCGGCGCCGTGGAAGATTGCATCCACGCCCTGCAGGCTGTGGCGCGCGCGCGCCGCAAGCTGCTCGCCGAACTCGGTGATGCGGTTATGGCGGGTATTGCGGTGGAAGAGCAGTTCGCCGATGTGGTCCTCCAGCTCCTTCACGGCGCGGGTGACCGCCTGCGGCGACACGCCGAGGCGCTTGGCGGCGTCCTTGAAGTTGTGCGATTCGGCGGCGGTACAGAAGATGCGCAGCATCTCCAGGCGGTTGAGCATGCTCGGAGTCCAGTTTGGCCAGGGCCAGGCCGAAGCCTGGAGTATTCCAGAAACTGGAAGCGTGAAATCTCAAATTAATCATTTATCGGATTTAGCGGCATGGCGATACTTTGCCGGTCGCAGGCCGTGGGCCCGCTTGCCATCAGGATGTCCGCCATGACCATCAAATCCCGCGCCGCGGTTGCCTTTGCTGCCAACCAGCCCCTGCAGATCGTCGAGGTGGACGTCGAACCGCCCAGGAAGGGCGAGGTGCTCGTGCGCATCGTCGCCAGCGGCGTGTGCCACACCGACGCCTTCACGCTGTCGGGCGACGACCCCGAGGGCATCTTCCCGTCCATCCTCGGCCACGAGGGCGGCGGCATCGTCGAGGCGGTGGGCGAAGGCGTGACCTCGCTCGAGGTCGGCGACCACGTGATCCCGCTGTACACCGCCGAATGCCGCGAGTGCAAGTTCTGCAAGTCGGGCAAGACCAACCTGTGCCAGGCGGTGCGCGCCACCCAGGGCAAGGGCCTGATGCCCGACGGCACGACGCGCTTCTCCTACCAGGGCCAGCCGATCTACCACTACATGGGCACCTCGACCTTCTCGGAATACACCGTGGTGCCCGAGATCTCGCTCGCCAAGATCCCCAAGGACGCGCCGCTCGACAAGGTCTGCCTGCTTGGCTGCGGCGTCACCACCGGCATCGGCGCGGTGCTCAACACCGCCAAGGTGGAAGAAGGCGCCAGCGTGGCCATCTTCGGCCTCGGCGGCATCGGCCTGGCGGCGATCATCGGCGCCAAGATGGCCAAAGCTGGGCGCATCATCGCCATCGACATCAACCCCGCCAAGTTCGACATCGCCCGCGAGCTGGGTGCAACCGACTTCGTCAATCCGAACGATTTCGACAAGCCGATCCAGGAGCTCATCGTCGACATGACCGACGGCGGCGTCGATTACTCCTTCGAGTGCGTGGGCAACGTCAAGCTGATGCGCGCCGCGCTCGAGTGCTGCCACAAGGGCTGGGGCGAATCGACCATCATCGGCGTGGCCGGCGCGGGGCAGGAGATCAGCACCCGCCCGTTCCAGCTCGTCACCGGCCGCGTCTGGCGCGGCAGCGCATTCGGCGGCGTGAAGGGGCGCACCGAGCTGCCGGCCTACGTCGCCAGGGCGCAGCGGGGCGAGATTCCGCTCGACGACTTC
>JANJTY010000384.1 GCA_024710865.1 Lysobacteraceae bacterium
CGGGCGCGGCTGCCCGGCGCCAGCGCGATGCCGCCGGGCAGGACGCGGTCGCCCGGCGCCAGGCCCGAGGTCACCTCCACGCTGGCGAGGCCGCGCAGTCCGAGTTCGACCTCGACGCGCTCGACACGGCCCTCGCGCAGCACGTGCACCACGCCGCGCCCGCCGCGTGACTCGCGCAGCGCGTCGGCCGGCAGCACCAGCGCGCGCTCGCGCCGCCCGACCTCGACCTCGATCGAGACCGTCATGTCCTGGCGCAGGTAGTCCGGCGGCTCGGGCACGCGCACGCGCACCTCGACCGTGCCGCGCTGTGCGTCCACCGCCGGGGCGATGAAGACAAGTTCGCCCGGGATGCGCTCGTTCGGGAACGCATCGGCCGAGACCCGCACCGCCTGGCCGAGGGCGAGGCGGTCGAGGTTGCGTTCGTCCACCGGCGCGACGATCTCCATCGGCCCATGGCGCGCGAGTTCGACGATGCCGCGGCCGGCCTGGACCACGTCGCCGGGCTCGGCCAGGCGGCGCAGCACGCTGCCTTCGACCACGCTGCGGATCTCGGTGCGCGCCAGCTGCACCCGGGCCGATTCGAGGCGCTCGCGCAGCAGGCGATCGTCGACGCCACCGGGCGCCAGCGCGGCCTGCACGGTGCGCGCGCGGTCGAGCTCGGCCGCGGCCAGGCGCAGGGCTTCCTCGGCCTGTTCGGCACGCTCGGCGGCAACCAGGCCACGCGCGGCCAGGTCGCGCTGGCGGGCCGCCTCGCGCCGCGCCTGCGCGGCGCGCGTCTCTGCCGCATCCAGCGCGGCCTTGGCCTCGGGGCGCTGGCGACCTTCGAGCTGGGCCAGCGCGGCCTCGGCTTCGGCCACGCGCGCCGCCGCCTCACGCGGATCGAGGCGGGCGATGAGGGCACCGGGCGCGACCGTATCGCCCTCGTCCACCAAGCGCTCGATCAGGGTGCCGGTGATCTCGCTTCCAATCAGCACGCGCGAACGCGCCTCGACCCGTCCGGTCGCCACCACGCTGGCGGTCAGCGGCGCGGCCGTGACCACGTAGGTCTCGACCGCGGGACCGCGCAGGCGGTTGCCCAACCAGCCCAGCAGCAGCGCCGCGATCAGCAGCACGATCCAGAAGGCGGGGCGGCGCAGGATGAGCGGCATGGGCGGTGCGGTCATGGAGCCAGGCGAAGACCGACAGCTTAACCGGCGCGACAGGCAGGCCATGTGCAGGGCACATCGATCCAGCACTGTCAGGCGGCACCCCCTGCCGCCGCATCGGGCAGACCGCAGGTCAGGACGCGCGTGCCGACCTGCGGCGGCAACGCCGTCATGGACACCCGGATACGAAAAACCCCGCCAGCGGCGGGGTTTTCCGGAACAGCGATGACGCTGAGACTCAGACGGCGGCCTTCACGCTCACGGTGCGGCGCCGCTTGGCGCCCTTGATCGAGAAATCGACCACGCCGTCGGTCAGCGCGAAGAGGGTGAAGTCGCGACCGCAGCCCACGCCCGGACCCGGATGGAACTGGGTGCCGCGCTGGCGGATGATGATGTTGCCAGCCTCGACGGCCTGGCCGCCGAACACCTTCACGCCCAGCATCTTCGGGTTGGAGTCGCGGCCGTTACGGGTGCTGCCGCCTGCCTTTTTGTGTGCCATGACGAATTCTCCTTCCGATGATCAGGCGTTGATGCCGGTGATCTCGACTTCGGTGTAGTGCTGCCGGTGGCCCATCTGCTTGCGATGGTGCTTGCGGCGGCGGAACTTGACGATGCGGATCTTGTCCGCGCGGCCGTGGTTCTTGACCGTGGCCGTTACCTTGGCGCCATTCACCAGCGGGCTGCCGACGGTGACGGATTCGCCCGTGCCGACGAGCAGGACGCGGTCGAACTCGACCGTGCTGCCCGGTTCGGCGGTCAGCAGCTCCACGCGCAGGGTCTCGCCCTGCATCACGCGGTACTGCTTGCCGCCGGTTTCAACGACTGCGTACATGTGGACTTCCTTCTGTAGTTCTTCTGGAAACGCTCCGCCGCCCGAAACCGGGCTACAGAGACGCGGAATTGTCGCGGAAACGTTGGCTCCGCGCAACAGTCGCTGCGCCTCGGTCGGGGACGGTTCAGCGCACCCCGGTCTCGTTGCGGGCGATCACCAGGCGCTGGATCTCGCTCGTGCCTTCGTAGATCTCGGTGATCTTGGCGTCGCGGAAGAAGCGCTCCAGCGGCATTTCCTTGCTGTAGCCCATGCCGCCGTGGATCTGCACCGCCTGGTGGGTGATGTACATGGCGGACTCGGAGGCGTAGAGCTTGGCGACCGAGGCCTCGGTCGAGAAGCGCGCGCCGGTCTTGAGCGATTCCTGCTTGGCCCAGGCCGCCTTCAGGGTGAGCAGGGTGGCGGCATCGAGCCGGCACTTCATGTCGGCGATCTTGGCCTGGATCATCTGGAAGCTGCCGATGGGCTGGCCGAAGCTCTTGCGCTCCTGCACGTAGGCCACGGATGCCTCGTAGGCGGCGCGCGCCAGGCCCACGGCCTGGGCGGCGATGCCGATGCGGCCGGCATCGAGCACGCCCATGGCGATCTTGAAGCCCTCGCCCTCGGCGCCGATGCGGTCCTCGACCGGGATCCTGTAGTCGGTGAACTCGATCTCGCAGGTGGCCGAGGCGCGGATGCCGAGCTTGGGCTCGGTCTTGCCGCGGTGGAAGCCTTCGCGCCCGGTGTCGACCATGAAGGCGCTGATGCCCTTGGCACCCTTGGACGGGTCGGTGACGGCGAACAGCATGATGTACTTGGCCACCGGGCCGGAGGTGATCCAGCTCTTCTTGCCATTGACCACGTAGTGGCTGCCGTCGGCCGAGAGCACGGCGCGGGTGCGCATGGCCGAGGCGTCCGAACCGGACTGCGGCTCGGTCAGGGCGTAGGCGCCGATGGCCTCGCCGCTGGCGATGGGGGTGACGTACGTCTGCTTCTGCGCCTCGGTGCCGTTCTTGAGCAGGCCGTTGCAGTACAGGGTGTTGTTGACCGACATGATGGTCGAGTGCGCGCAGTCCGCCGCGGCGATCTCGAACATGGCCAGCACGTAGCCGATCGAATCCAGGCCGGCGCCGCCGTACTCGTGCGGCACCTCGATGCCCATCAGGCCGTTCTCGCCCAGGGTGCGGATGTTTTCCAGCGGAAACTCGCCGACGCGGTCCCAGTGCTCGGCGCTGGGCGCGATCTTCTCCTGCGCGATGCGCCGCGCCACGTCCTGGATCATCAGCTGCTCTTCGGTGAAGGAGAAGTCCACGCGGGTGTCCTCGGGTAGTCGAACAAGCCGTTCATTGTAGCGGCTGGGCGTGGTCGGGGCGTGGTGATGGTCCCGTCGCGGTGCCCGTGATCTCCTTGCCGGCGCAGGGTGGCCCACACCTGCCCCCCATCCCTCCGCTTGATGGAAGGGGCTGGAGTCCCGGCGCCGCGGACTCATCGCGACCGCTCGGCCGGCCCGCTCAGCAGCGCCGCAGCAGGGCCACGTTGCGGTCCGGGATCTCCAGCGCGGCGCCCAGGCGCTTGGCCAGCCAGGCGAAGGTCCGCGGGCCGTAGAAGGCCACGTGGGTCGGGTCGCGCGCATAGTGCCAGGCGGCGAAGGCCGCGGGCGCGTCGGGCGGGAAGCCCGTCATCACCGCGAAAAGGCCGCCCGGTTTGAGCAGGCCGAACAGGCGCTCGCATTCGGCCAGCGGCGCATGCAGGTGTTCGAGCACCTCGCTGAGGGCGATGAAGTCGTACGCCTGTTCCAGCACGGACGTATCCGGCGCGAACAGCGGGTCGTACAGCGCGACCGAATGCCCTGCTTCGACCAGCATGGCAGCCAGGGCCGAGCCCGGCCCGCAGCCGAAATCGAGCCCGCGCCGGGGTCCGTCCAGCCGCGCCAGCAGCGGCTCGACCAGGCGCGCGAGAAAGCGTCGGTAGCCCGGGTCGGCGGGATCGTTGCGGTGCAGGCCGTAGTAGGCGCGCTCGGCCTGCAGCGACAGTCGCTGCGCCGGATCGAGGAAGACCAGCCCGCAGTCGCCGCAGGTCCGGTAGCGGCGGCGCTGCGTCGATGCAAAGGCGAAGGCCGGGCCGCCGCAGAGCGGGCAGGCGCCGGCGAAGTCCGAGCTCGTCATGCCCGGCAGTCTGTCACAGCCCCGTCGCGTACCCGGCCGTCTCGAGGGCCCTCGCCCTTCGACCGGGCACGGCGCGCTGCGGTCACGGACCCATCAGGCGCAGTCCGACGCCGGGCTCGGTGACCAGCCAGCGCGGCGCCGCGGCGCTCTCGCCAAGCTTCTGGCGCAGCTTGCCGACCAGGATGCGCAGGTAGTGCGTATCGGACTGGTGCGTCGGCCCCCACAGCTCGCGCAGCAGCTGCGGCTGGGTCACCACGCGCCCGGCGTGGCGGGCGAGCAGGGCCAGCAGCGCGAACTCCTTGCGGCTCAGGACCACGGGCGCACCATCGACGCTGACTTCGCGCCGGAGCAGGTCGATGCGCAGGCCGGCGTGCTGGTATACCGGCGCCGACTCGGCCGGCGTGGCGCGATCGCGCAGTACGGCGCGGATGCGCGCCATGAGTTCAGGCACGCCGAAGGGCTTGGTGACGTAGTCGTTGGCGCCGGAGTCGAGTGCGAGCACCTTGTCCTGCTCGCCGGAGCGGACCGTGAGCACGATGACGGGCACGTTCGACCAGCCGCGCAGGTCGCGCAGCACGTCGAGGCCATCGCGGTCGGGCAGGCCCATGTCGAGGATCAGCAGGTCGATGTCTCCGCCCGCGAGTTCGGCCAGCCCGGCGGCGGCGTCAGGCGCGAGCTTCACCCGGTAGCCCTGCGCGCGCAGGCTGATGTCGAGGAAGCGGCGGATCTGCGGCTCGTCGTCGACCACCAGCACCCGCACCGGCGCGCCGACCTGCGCCTCGCCGGCGATCATCGCGACGGCTCCAGCAACGGCAGCAGGACACGCATGCAGGTGCCCCGCCCATCCGGTCCCGGACCGGCCTGGACCTCGCCGCCGTGGGCGCCGAGCATGCCGCGGCAGATCGCGAGCCCGAGGCCGGTGCCGCTGCGGCCGCGGTCGCCGCGCTCGACGCTGAAGAACATGTCGAAGATGCGCTCGCGCTCGGCCTCGGGAATGCCCGGACCATGATCCACCACGTCGATCTGCAGGCGCCCGTCCGCGGCGATCGATGCCTGCACCGAGACCGGCGCGCCGGGCGGCGAAAACGACACGGCGTTCTCGATGATGTTGAACAGGGCTTGTTCGATCAGGGCGGCATGCACCCAGATCGGTCCGATCGCGGGATCGATCGCGACCTCGAAGCGCGCCGCCGGCCACTGCCTGTGGGCCCGTCCGATCGCCGCGCCCAGCAGTTCGTCGACGCCGATCCAGTCGCGCGCCAGCGGCAGGGTCGAATGCCCGAGCCGGGTCATGTCGAGCAGGTTCTGGATATAGCGGTCGAGACGCTCGCCCTCCAGGCGAATGGTCTCGAGCAGGCTGCGGCGGTCCTGCTCGGACATCTGGTCGGCGTAGGCCTCCAGGCTTCCGGCGGCGCCGATGATGCCGGCCAGCGGGCTGCGCAGGTCGTGCGAGACCGAGGCCAGCAGCGCGCTGCGCAGGCGTTCGGTCTCGTTCGCGACGCGCTGCGATTCGAGTTCGGCCGCGAGCTGCAGGCGCAGCACCGCCTGCGACACATCGTCGACCAGATCGTCCAGCATCGCCGCCTGCGCGGGCTGCAGCGGACGGCCATCGTGGCGACACAGCACGAGCCGCCCCGCATGCGGCGGCGGGAGGACCAGCCTGCGCTCGACCGACGTAGCCGGATCGAGGCGCGCCGAGGCCTCGCCGGGCGCGTCATGGGCGGGGAGCGGCGCGATCGTTCGCGCGTCGATCTCGAGCGCGACCCCGGCCCCGAGCCGCTCGCGGAAGACCTCCGCCACGGCGGCCGCCAGCGCGGCTTCGCTGTTGGCCGCCAGCAGACCGCGCGCCAGCTGCTGCCGCGCCGCGGCGCGCAGGTTGGCCGCCTGCAGGGCCTGGACCTGGCTCGACAAGCGGCTGCCGAGCCGGCCGGCGAGCAGCGCCGCGACGAAGAAGGCGCCGGCGGTGACCGCGTCGCGCCCGCTCGCGATGTGCAGCGAGTAACGCGGCTCCAGGAACAGCATGTTG
The DNA here is from genome assembly GCA_024710865.1 of Lysobacteraceae bacterium. GTDB lineage: Bacteria > Pseudomonadota > Gammaproteobacteria > Xanthomonadales > Xanthomonadaceae > JANJTY01. Next base: position 6,145 of record JANJTY010000384.1, read on the forward strand.
TAGATCAGCACGCCGAGCACGGCCGCCAGCAGCGCTGGACCGATCGAGCTCCGGGTCGCGACCACGAACACGCCGAGCAGGAAGATCAGGGCCGGCTGGTCCAGCCCCAGGGTGCGCTCGAGCACGGCCGCCACCGCCAGCGACAGGAGCGAACCTGCCAACGCCAGCGGGTAACCCGACAGCCGCATCGGCTCGGCTGCAGGGGTGCGGCGTGACGTGGCGAAAGGCATGCGGCGCATTGTGCCGCCGGCCCGCCCGGCGCGACGCGACTTTACGCAGAATTTATGCCGCAGGCGGCGCGACCGGCTTCTGCCTTTACGCCCGCCGCGCCGAGACTGCACGGCCATGAACGCCGCCGTCGGTCGCTCGCGCAGCACCGGCAACCCGAAGTCGATGCGACCGTTTCCCACCTCCGCCGACCCGGCGCTGCAGGCGTCGCCCGCCCGCGTGGCGGGCATGCGCTGGCGCGCACTCCTGAAGATTCTCGGCGTCATCGTCGCGCTGACCGCCTTCTCCAAGCTGCCCTCGCTCGCGTTTGCCCTGGTGACGGGCGAGGCCACCGTGAAGGTCTTTTTCGGCAGCTTCGCGGCCAGCGCCAGCGCCGGCCTGGTGCTGTGGTGGCCGAACCGTCACGTGCAGTACCAGCTGCGCCTGCGCGATGGCTTCCTCGTCGTCACCCTGACCTGGGTCGCCGCCAGCCTGGCGTCGGCGCTGCCGCTGATGTTCGCGCCGCCGCACCTGAGCTTCACCCATGCCGTGTTCGAGGTGATGTCGGGTCTCACCACCACCGGCTCGACCGTGATCAGCGGGCTCGACGCGCTGCCGCGATCGGTGCTGCTGTATCGCCAGGTCCTGCAGTTCGTCGGCGGCATGGGCATCGTGATCCTGGCGGTGGCGGTGCTGCCGATGCTGAAGGTCGGCGGCACGCAACTGTTCCGCGCCGAAACCACCGGGCCGTCGCGCGATACCAAGCTGACGCCGCGCATCGCCGAAACGGCCAAGGCGCTCTGGCTGGTCTACTGCGGCCTCACCCTGCTCTGCGCCGTGGCCTACTGGATCGCCGGCATGGACCTCTTCGACGCGGTCTGCCACGCATTGGCAACGTTGTCGACGGGGGGCTTCTCGACCCACGACGCCGCCTTCGCGCACTGGGACAGCGCCCTGCTCGACACGGTTGCGATCGTGTTCATGACCCTCGGCGGGATCAACTTCGCCCTCCACTTCACCGCCTGGCGGCAGGCCTCGCTGCGCGGCTATCTGCAGGATTCCGAACTGCGCGCGTTCCTGCGCATCCTCGCGGTCGTCGCACTGCTGACGACCGCGGTGCTCTGGATCCACGACAGCTACGCCGACGCCGGGACCGCGCTGCGCCATGCGGCCTTCATGACGACCTCGGCCATGACCACCACCGGCTTCACGGTCGCCGGCTTCGACGCCTGGCCCAGCATCACGCCCCTCTTGATGATGATGGTCGGCATCGTCGGCGGTTGCTCGGGCTCGACCGTCGGCGGCCTCAAGGTGGCGCGGGTGCAGATGGCGATCCGGCAGGGATGGCGCGAGGTGCTGCAGCTGGTACACCCACGTGGACAGTTCCTGGTCACCATGGGCGGGCGCCGCGTGTCCGAAAGCGTCGTACTGTCGGTCGGCGGGTTCATCACCCTCTGGCTGGCGTGCTTCGTCGTGCTCATGCTGGGCCTGGTACTGGCCGGCCTCGACCCGCTCTCGGCCTTCGGCGGCACCGCCGCGACCATGGCCAACATCGGTCCCGGCCTGGGCGAGGTGACCTACAGCTTCGGCGGCGTCAGCGACGCCGCAGTCTGGATCGGCACCCTCGCGATGCTGCTCGGCCGCCTCGAGGTGTTCTCCGTCCTGGTCCTGCTCACCCCCATGTTCTGGCGGGAGTAACTGAGAGAAGGCCAGCAGTACCACGACCAGGCGCTGCGCTGTTCCTGCCTGCGTCCGGCACGCGCCGCCAGCCCAACGCTGGCGAAGCCCGCTTGACGAATCCCCAATCCCGAATCCCGAATCCCGAATCCCGGCTTCCGAGCTTGACTGCCGGGGTCCCCGCCCCTAGCCTTCCATCGCCATATCGCGATGAAAGGATATTTGTGGACCTGAACGCCTGGTCGGACTGCCTGCGGGTGCTCGCGGACGCTACGCGCGTGCGCCTGCTGGCCCTGCTGGAGCAGGAGGAGCTGACCGTGGCCGAACTGTCCGCCGTCACCCGCCTGGCCCAGCCGCGCGTCTCCACCCACCTGGCCCGGCTGAAGGAATCAGGCCTGGTGCGCGATCGCCGCGCCGGCGTCTCGGCCTACTACCGCTTCAACGACGAGGGCCTCGACCCGGCCCAGCGCGCGCTGTGGTCGGCGCTGCGCGCCGGCGCGGACGATCCGCTGCTGCGCCAGGATGCGGACGCACTGCCCAAGGTGCTGGCGCTGCGCGCGGCCGACCGCAACTGGGCCGACTCGGTCGCGGGCGACATGGAGCGGCACTACTCGCCCGGCCGCACCTGGGAGGCCCTGGCCCGCGCCGCGCTGCAGCTGATCGACGCCGGCGACGTGCTCGACATCGCCTCCGGCGACGGCGTGCTGGCCGAACTGCTGGCCGACCGCGCGCGCAGCGTGACCTGCATCGACTCCAGCGCGCGCGTGGTGGCCGCGGCCAGCGAGCGCCTGAAGGCGCATCCGCACGTGCATGTCACCACCGGCGACATGCACGCCCTGCCGCAAGCCGAGGCCAGTTTCGACCTGACCCTGCTGATGCATGCCCTGACCTATGCCCACACGCCGGCCCTGGCCCTGTCCGAGGCGGCGCGCGTGCTGCGCCCCGGCGGCCGCCTGCTGGCCACCACCCTGGCGCGGCACGAGCACCGCGGCGCGGTCGAGCCCTTCGGCCACGTCAACCTCGGCTTCACCCCGAAGGACCTGCGCCGCATGGCCGAAAAGGCCGGCTTGACGGTGCAGAGCTGCGCCCCGATCACGCGCGAGAAGCGACCGCCGCACTTCGAAGTGGTGGCCCTGCTCGCCCAGAAACCCGCCTGACCCGGAAACCGATGAAGACCCTTCCCTGGCTGCACCCCGATCGCGTCGCCGCGCTGGAAGCCGCGGCGCGCCGCCGGATCCTGATCCTCGACGGCGGCATGGGCACGATGATCCAGGCCCATCGCCTGGAGGAAGCCGACTACCGCGGCGCCCGCTTCGCGCAGGGCTTCGATGCCCTGGTCGCCGCGCCGGGTCACGTGCACGGCGCCGGCTGCGGCTGCGCCACACACGACCTCAAGGGCAACAACGACCTGCTCACCCTGACCCGGCCCGACATCATCGCCGCGGTGCACACGGCCTACCTCGA
>JANJTY010000655.1 GCA_024710865.1 Lysobacteraceae bacterium
CTGGGCCAGGCCGAGGATAATGGTCTCGTCCAGCAGGGTGTTGAAAACACGCCGACCGGAGAAGGCCTTTTGCAGTCCCTTTGTTACGGTGTAGACACCACCCTTTTGCGCCACGTCCTCGCCGAACAGCAGGGCCTCGGGATACTTGCAGAACAGGTCGTGCAGGGCGTTGTTGATCTGGATCGCGAGGTGCCGCGGCGGCTGGTTCTCGGGCAGCTTGGCCTCGCTGCCGAACACGGCAAGGCGGGTGTCGGCGTAGTCGAAGCGCGCGGCCTCCGCCGCGACTGCCTCCGGCGTGTAGGGCGCCAGCGGCGCCATGACATCGGCCAGGCTGGTGAGACGCGGCCTGCGGTCGGCGTCCTCCGCCGCGGCAAAGCAGCGCGTGCGCATCGCCTCATAGCGCTCGAGCAGCTCGTCCTTGGACATCAGCCCCGAGGCCAGTGCGATCTCGGCCGAGCGCAGCAGCGGATCGGTGGCCTCGACGGCGACCAGCTCCTCGATGCTGCGCCACTCGATTTCGAAGTCGGTGCCGGCGTGCCCCATGATGCGCGTCGTGCGCAGGTGCAGGAAGGTGGGGCGGCGCGTGCGGCGGCAGTGCTCCACCGCGGCCTGTACCTGGCCGTAGCCTTCAGCCAGGTCGAGGCCGTCGGCGTAGAAGTAGTCCAGCCCGGCCATGGCGCGGAAGCGCTCGCCGATCCAGCCGCTGGGCGTCTTGACCGAGATGCCGATGCCGTTGTCCTCGCACACGAACAGCACCGGCGCCGGCAGCTTCTGGTAGGCGGTCCAGGCCGCGGCGTTGAACGCGGTCTGGGCGGTGGCGTGGTTCGCCGAGGCATCGCCGAAGGAGCAGATGGCGATGCTGTCGGCCGGCACCGGCAGGTGATGACCGATGCGGCGCGCCTGCTCGATCGCCAGCGCCGTGCCGAGGGCCTTGGGCAGGTGCGAGGCGATGGTCGAAGTCTGCGGCAGGACCCACAGCGGCCTGGAACCCCAGACCTTGTGCCGCCCGCCCGAGGCCGGGTCGTCCTTGCTGGCGGCGAAGCTCAGGGCCGAGTCCATCACCGGATCCATGCCCGGCAGCTTGCGGAAGCGCTCGGCCATGAAGCCGCCGCTGCGGTAGTGCAGGAAGGCCGGATCGGTGTGGCGGCTGAGCCGTGCCACCATGGCATTGCCCTCGTGGCCCGAGCTGCCGATGGTGTAGAAGACCTTGTTCTGCACGCGCAGCACGCGCGCCATCAGGTCAAGGTGCCGGCTGATGAGCTGCGACTCGAACAGGTCGAGGAAGTCCTGTGCGCTGCAGGCGCTGCCCGCCAGGACGGGCTCATGTGCCGCCCTGCGCTGTCCGACACCCCCGTCCCAGGCGCGCACGAACTCGGTGAAGTTCTGGTCGCAGATCTCGGCGCGGTTCAGGCCGCGCATGCGGGCGGGGATCGATTGGGCGGCGGACATGGGAACGAAGCCTGGAAAAAGCCCGGCATTGTACGCGGGGCGCGTGCCGTGAGCGCGCCATGCCCGCATCGCGCAGGTGGTTCGAGCGCCACACCACCGGAACAAGATCGCCATCCGACGGAGGCGTGAAACCGGACTGGGGGATGCCGGTGCACGCCTCCGCCGAACGACGAAAGCTCGTCACAGCCGCTTGCACGGGCCCGGGGGCCGCGCGGGGCTACCAGCAAACCTTTCCGGCCGGCGGCGTGACGCTCAGGCCACGCACGCCCGTGTGCGTCAGCGTGAAAGCGCCGCAAGCGTCGTCCGCCTGGGCATTCTGCGGCGTCGCGGTGAGGGTAAACGAACGCGCCGTCGCACTGATCGACAGTGCGTAGTAGCCGTTCTCCGTCGCCCCAGATCCCACTCCGGCACATTCGGCCGCGGCATAGGAGTTGAACCGGGTGAAGCAGCGTTCGAGCCGGTTCGCCGCGTCGCCCATTGCGGCCTTGGCTTCCGCCCTCCTGCCTTTACGAACATGCTCGGTGTAGTTGGGATAGGCGATGGCCGCGAGAATCGCTACCACCGCCACCGCGATCATCAACTCGATCAGGGTGAAGCCGGCGGTGCGCCTGTTCGGACGTGATCTCATGGCCACAGTTGCCTCCAGGACGTGCGCCCCTTGTTCTCGCGACCGCGCTCGCGAATGGTCTCGATCTCGCCGGTCGATCCAGAACCGATCTTGTACTCGACCGCACCCGCTTCGATGATCGCCGGTGTCTGAATGATGCCGACGCCCGAGCGCACGCCGCTGGGCGGCGTGCTGGTCCCGCCATCGCCTGGCACGTTGTCACGCTCGTCGAACACGCCGTCGTTGTTCACATCGAAAGGCGAAAGGGGTAGGCGTCCACCGCCTTCGGCATCCAGTTCCATCAGCCAACTGGTGCCGCCAGCCTCGCAGGGATCGGCCGAGGGGATCAGCGTGGTGAAGATGATCCGGCCCGAACGCAGGATCGGAGCCGACACCGCGCGCTCGCCCTCGTTGCCGTTCACCGGCGAAAGCAGGTCCATGTACCAGCCGCGGCTGTTGGTCGCGAGGCTCGTATCGGTGGTGGTGCGAAGCCAGAACGAGCCGACCTGGCTTTCGGACAGGATGCGCTGCTCGGTCAGGACGCTGCGCCCGGCCACCGCCGTGGCGTTGTCGTCCTCGATCGCGTAGAAGCTCTGGACCGCGCCCGGCGGGTCGACCAGATTGTCGCCGACCTCGAAATACTTGCCGGTGCCGAAGTAGATGCGCTGCCCATTGTTGGGTCCGAGTCCCGCTTCCGGGCGCATCGTGATCGGCTGGCGCGATCCCGCTGCGCAGCCGAACGGGCCACTGGCGTTGCCGGAGGCGCAGGCGGTGAAGAGCGGCTGCGGACGATTGCCGGCGCTGAAGGCAACCCGCCACTGGTTTGCATTGGCCCCCGACACGTCGAACTTCCAGAGGTTTCCGTACAGATCGCCAGCGTAGATGTAATCCACGACGCGGTCGCCGTCCATATCCACGGGAAGCGGCGGAGAGAGGCCGTTGGCGGCCGCGCTGGCCTCGTCCTGACTGCGCACGGTGGAGATCGGTGCGGTCGTCATCAGGGCACCGGTCTCGGCATCGACGATGAACAGCTTGGCCGAGCGATCAAGCCCGTAGCCGCTGCCGAAGATCACTGCCCAACGGCCGTTCTGCATGCGCGCGATGCTGGGCCGGCCGATCACGTGGCCGAGGTCGGCGTGGGTGAACTCCCACAGCAGGTCGACCGCTGGCGGACTGGTGGCATCGAAGGCCATGACGCTGCGCCCGCCGGCGCCGAGCGAGGTCGCCAGCACAGTGCGCCATTGGCCGTCGAAGTAGGCGTCGTGCGCGGTCGGCGTACCGTCGACGTAATAGCGGTGGCGGTAGTCAGGGTCGGTGAGCTCACTTAGCTCCGGAATCAGCACGCTCGGCACATAGGCCCAGGTCTCGATGCCGGATTCGGCGTTGAAGCCGTGCAGCATGCCGTCGTTGGCGCCGACGTAGAGCATCTTGGTGCGCGTAGCCTGCCCCTGGCGGAAGGCCTGGTACGTGCTTCCCTCGGTAGCGGCCAGCGGCAGGCGCTCATAGCCATAGTTCTGGTTGGAGACAAAGGCCGGGCTGGAGTTGACGATGTCGCCGAGCACGCGCGCACGGTTGCGGAACGCGCCGCCGTTCTGGAACTCCTGGCTCCGGTCGCCGCGCAGCCAGTCGAGACGTGCCGATCCGAGTCCATCGTGGTTGCCTTCGCTATCCAGATCGAGTGCCGCCTGCTGCACAGCGCTCAGACTGTTCCAGCGGAACTCGACCTGCGTATCGCCGTTGGTGCTGGTGAAGATTCGGCGGGCCGTCGACGCCGGCATCAGGGCTCCAGCGTCCCAACGCAGAGTTCCGATGCTGCCGTTGGGCTGTATGCCGAAGGCAAGCACTTCGCCACTCCAGCTCTCGCTGTTGAAGCGCGCCTGGAACACCAAGGTCTCGGTGTCCAGCCGTGTCGAGTTGGTCGCCACAACCGAGGCAGAGCTCACCACGCGATCCAGGATGGCGCGCAGCGCCGTGCTCAGCGTGCCGGCCAGCTCGTCGGTCGAGCGCGCATCGAGCATTTCGCCACGTCCGTTCAGCGCGGCGTGGTACAGATCGTCCACCTGCACCGGGCTGCGCAGCGCCGATGGCTCCTGCCAGGAGGGCGGATCGGCAAAAGCGTCGCGCACGCTATCGTGGGTACGCCCGAAGATGGCTCCCTGCGCCCCCAGCGTGATGCCGAAGGTGTTCATGTGAAGATCTCGGTTGCCGACGACCCAGTCAGGCGCGCCGCCTCCCGAGCAGACCGGCGGCACCGGCACCTTGCCCGCATCGAAATCGCCACTGCGCAATGGCCCCTCGTAGTAGTGCGCAGCGATGTCAGCGATCGTGTTGGAGTACGAGTCTGAGTGAGGCGAGCCCC
>JANJTY010000667.1 GCA_024710865.1 Lysobacteraceae bacterium
TTGGTGTTGGTGCCCAGGAGAGGACTCGAACCTCCACGGTTTTACCCGCTAGTACCTGAAACTAGTGCGTCTACCAATTCCGCCACCTGGGCTTGGTGTCGGATCGGGGCTGTGCCCCGAGCGAGCCGCGTACGTTAAGGCGGGTCCTGCGGCTTGTCAACGGCTTTCTGCGCGGCGTGCGGCGTGGCGGAGGTGCCTCGTTCAGTCGCTTGCGGCGGTGGCGCCCGGATGCGCGAGGGTCCCGGCGTGAGGGGGCGGCCGGAGCGCAGCGTGTACCATGCCGGCCATGACCAAGAAGACCGACAAGAAGAAAGCCGCGCTTCCGCCCTGGATGCCGCCCTCGTTCGACGAACCTGCCAAGCCTGAGCGCGGAAAGGGCGCGGGGAAGGGCGGCGGCAAGGCGGCAGGCAAGGCCAGCGCCAAGGGCAAGGGCAAGTCTGCGAAAGCTGCGTTGGTGCAGTCGCCTGCGCCGCAGCAGTCTGTCCAGCCGCCGCGCGCCGGACGCGCCGCGACGCCCGCGCTGCACGATCCGCACGCCGAGCGCGAGGCGCGCAAGTACGAGTTCCCCATTCCCAGCCGCGAGGCCATCGCGGCCTTCCTCACCGAGCGCGCCGAGCCGCTTTCGGCCGAACGCATCGCCGAGGCCCTGGGTCTGTCGGCGCCCGACCGCTTCGAGGCGCTGTCGCGGCGCCTGGGCGCGATGCTGCGCGATGGCCAGCTGCTGGTGAACCGGCGCGGCGGCTACGCCGTGGCCGAGCGCCTGGACCTGGTGCCCGGCAGCGTGATCGCCAATCCCGACGGCTTCGGTTTCCTCAAGCCCGACGCCGGCGGCGACGACCTGTTCCTGCCGCCGGGCGAGATGCGCAAGGTGCTGCACGGCGACCGCGTGCTGGCCTCGGTCACCGGCATGGACCGCCGCGGCCGGCGCGAGGGCGCCATCGTCGAGGTGCTGGAGCGGCGCGTGACGCGTCTGGTCGGGCGCTTCGAGGAGCGCGAGGGCGTGGGCTACGTGCTGCCCGACGACCGCCGCATCCACCAGGACCTGATCATCGCGCCGAGCGAGCGCGGCGACGCGCGCAGCGGCCAGATCGTGGTGGCCGAGATCACCGCGGCGCCGACCGCCAAGCGCCCACCCTTCGGGCGCGTGATCAGCGTGCTGGGCGAGCGCCTGACGCCGTCGCTGGCGGTGGAGGTGGCGATCCACGGCCACGCCCTGCCGCACGTGTTCCCCGAGGCCGTGCTGGCCGAAGCCGCCGCCATCCACCACGAGGTCGGGGCGCAGGAACACGCCGGGCGCGAGGACATTCGCCACCTGCCGCTGGTCACGATCGACGGCGAGGACGCAAAGGATTTCGACGACGCGGTCTACGCCGAGCCGGTGAAGGGCGGCTTCCGCCTGATCGTGGCGATCGCCGACGTCTCGCATTACGTCAAGCCCGGCACCGCGCTGGACGACGAGGCCGTGCTGCGCTCGACCTCGGTCTACTTCCCCGGCTTCGTGGTGCCGATGCTGCCCGAGACCCTCTCGAACGGCATCTGCTCGCTCAAGCCCAAGGTCGACCGGCTCTGCTTCGTCTGCGACATGCGGGTGAACCACGAGGGCGAGGTCACCCGCTCCAGCTTCTATCCGGCCCTCATGCGCTCGCACGCGCGCCTGACCTACACCCAGGTCTGGAACGCCATCGGCGAGGAGGATCCGGAGGCCATCGGCCAGGTCGGCTCGCTGCTGCCGCAGCTGCAGCATCTGCACCAGCTCTACACCCTGCTGGCGAAACAGCGCGCGCGGCGCGGCGCGATCGAGTTCGAGTCGGGCGAGGTGAAGTTCGTGCTCGGGCCCGCCGGCGAAGTGGTGCAGGCCGGCATGCTGCAGCGGAACGACGCGCACAAGCTGATCGAGGAATGCATGATCGCGGCCAACGTCGAGGCCGCCAAGCTGGTGATGAAGAAGCGCGTGCCGGCGCCCTACCGCATCCACGAGCGCCCGCCCGAGAGCAAGTACGCCGACCTGCTGGAGTTCCTTTCCGAGTTCTCGCTGCGCCTGCCGGCCTGGCCGGAGGTGCAGCCGCGCGACTACACCGCGCTGATCAAGAAGGTGCGCACGCGCCCGGACGCGGCCCTGATCGAATCGGTGCTGCTGCGCTCGCAGAGCCTGGCGGTGTACAGCCCGTCCAACGTCGGCCATTTCGGGCTGGCGCTGGAGGCCTATGCGCACTTCACCTCGCCGATCCGGCGCTATCCCGACCTGCTGCTGCACCGCGCCCTGCGCCACGTGCTGGCCGGCGGCACGCCGGACGATTTCCTCTATGCGCCGCACGACATGGCGCAGCTCACCCTGCAGTGCTCCGAGCGCGAGCGCCGCGCCACCGAGGCCGAGCGCGAGGTCGACGAGCGCATGCGCTGCGCCTGGATGGAGCAGCACGTCGGCGGCGAGTTCGAGGGCACGATCGCGGGCGTGACCAGCTTCGGCCTGTTCGTCGAGCTGGACGGATCCAAGGTGACCGGCCTGGTGCACGTCACCCAGCTGCCGTCGGATTACTACCACTTCGATCCGGTGCGCAAGACGCTGTCCAGCGAACGGCGCGGGCTGTCCTTCCGCCTCGGCGACCGCGCCCGCATCATCGTGCTCAAGGCCAGCCTGGAAGACCGTCGCATCGACTTCCGCCTGCTGCTGCCCGAGGCGACGAAGAAGAAGTAACGCAGGCCCGGTCGGTGAGTATCTGCCCCTCTCCCTGCGGGAGTGGGGTTGGGGTGAGGGGCGATTCGGAGCGCTGCGCCCTGCCTGCCCCTCAGCCAACCCGCTTCCAATGGTAGCGGGGCTTTGCTTTCCGGTTGCCGCGATAATGCGGCGATCAAGCCAAGGATGAGTCAATGAGCGGAACATCGACCGCCCGCTGGGTGGCAGGCATCAATGCGGTGGCCTCGGCCCTGGAGCACGACGCTGAACACGTACGCGAGGTGCTGATCGAGGCGGGGGCGAAGAACCCGCGCCTGGGCGAGATCGAGCGCGAGGCGCGCGAGCGCGGCATCGCGGTGCGCACGGTGACCGTGCAGGCCTTGGAGGGCACCGCCGGCGGCATGCGCCATCAGGGCGTGGTGGCGCGCTACGAGGCCGCGCCGACGGTGGACGAGCGCGATCTGCCGGAACTGGTCGAGGCGGCCAAGGGCAGGGCGCTGCTGCTGGTGCTGGACGGCATCACCGACCCACACAACTTCGGCGCCTGCCTGCGTTCGGCCGCGGCGGCCAGCGTCACCGCAGTCGTGGTGCCCAAGGACCGCTCGGCGCCGGTGAATGCGACGGTGCGCAAGACTTCCTCCGGCGCGGCCGACCGCATTCCGGTGGTGCGCGTCACCAACCTCGCGCGCAGCCTGCGCGAGCTGCGCGATCTGGGCGTGTGGATCTACGGCCTGGCCGGCGAGGCCGAGAGTGCCATCCACCAGCAGGACCTCACCGGCAACGTCGCCCTGGTGCTGGGCAGCGAGGGCGAGGGCCTGCGCCGCCTGACGCGCGAACATTGCGACGGCTTGGTGAAGATTCCCATGCCGGGCGATATGGAATCGCTCAACGTCTCCGTCGCCGCAGGGGTGTGCCTGTTCGAGGCCGTGCGGCAGCGCTTGGCAAAGCCGTAGGCGCGCACCCTGTGCGCGACCGCAACCTGCGGGTTACGGCGGAGCCGCGATAGGTTTCGCACCGCCACGGTCGCCAGGAGGCCGGGCGACCGTGGCCTGTTGGACCGAGCAATCGGCGGTCGTCAGTTGGTCGGCGGGCGGACGTCGTCGTTGAGCTTCTCGAACTGCGCGAGCTGCTGCTCGGCTTCGTCCTTGCCGATGCCGTAGGTCTCCTGGATCCTGCCCAGCAGTTCGATGCGCTTGCCGTCGATGACGTCGAGCTGGTCGTCGGTCAGCTTGCCCCATTGGGCCTTGACCTTGCCTTTGAATTGCTTCCAGTTGCCTTGCACGATGTCCCAGTTCATGACGTTTCCTTCAGGGTGATGAGGGTGTGGGGGGGCGGCGCTTTCGGTGTCGCACTTCCATCGCCTCACCGCCGCGGTGGAGCGATGCGTAGGCGGTAGATCAGGCGCGTGGCGAGCCAGCCACGCGAAAGCCAGAGGCCGAGCCGGGCCGGTCGCAGGGCGCCCAGCCCGAGCACGCCGACAAGCACCCAGGGCCAGTGTGCGCGCGCGTAGCGCAAGGCGCCGATGCCGTGATCGGCAAGGCCCAGTGGCGCTCGCCACACCTGCAGCTCGCGGCGCAGCGTCTCGCGCTGCGCCGCGGCCCGTGCGACCAACTGCTGCCGCCGAGCGGCCAGCGTGGGCAGGTCAGTGCTCACGGCGGCGGCCGCAGCTGCTGGCGATCCTTCGCCAGCTCGGCGATGCTGCTCGCGAAGGCGCGCGGCAAGCGTCGGGCTTCGCGCACCGCGAGCAGTGCGATGCCGCTGCCGAGTCCGAAATAGACCAGCGACAGCAGGCCCAGCACCAGCAGGCGCTGCGAGTCCCAGTAGGCCATCACCAGCACCAGAGTGGCGAGCACCACGGCGATCAGCACGGCGAACAGGGCCGCGACGCTGGCGAGGATCAGGCGCAGCAGATGCTGTTGCGCCTCGGAAACGTCGACCGACACCAGTTCCAGGCGGGTCTGCACCACCGCGAGCAGGGTCGACAGCAAGCGACCCGCCGAGTCGAACAGTCCGCTGGCGGCCGGGAGGCCGGGTTCGCTCATGCCGGCGTCGACTCAGCGGCGGCGCAGCAGCAGCCCGACGAGCAGGCCGAGTCCGCCGGCCACGCCCACGGCCTTCCAGGGGTTGTCGTGCACGTAGGTGTCGGCGGCCTGCGCCGCTTCACGCGTTTTCGCCATCATGGCCTGCTCGAGCTCGGTCATGCGCAGGTTGATCGCGTGGAGGGACTCGCGCGCCTTGGCGCGGACCTCGTCCAGCTTCTGACCGCCCTGGTTGGCGGTGGCGCGCAGCAGCGCCTCGGCGTCGGCGACGACCACTTTGAAATCGGCGATCAGCTGGTCCTGGCTGGCGCCATTGCCTGCCGACTCGGCGGCCTTCCGGATGCTGGCTTCGGGGGTGTTCATGCGGTGCGTCCTCGTGGATGGATCGGCGGGGCGAGCAGGCGTTGGCGGGCGCGCCCGTGGGCGGCCGCGGCTCGCGCTGCTGCGGATGAATTGGTGGATGGGGCGTGGGCGTCGGCGATCAGGCCGAGACCCGGGAGCCGGCTAGACCGCGCCCCTGCCCTGGAACAGGCGCAGCAGGATGATCACGACCGCGAGCACCAGCAGGATGTGGATGAAGCCGCCCATGGTGTAGGACGAGACCAGCCCCAGCAGCCAGAGCACAAGCAGTACGACGGCGATGGTCTGCAGCATGGCGTCTACTCCGCGAAGCCCCTCCGATCGCCTGGCGCCGCCGGCCGCGGCGTTCGCGGCGTTCGGCACCTTGTCGGCCTGTGAGGTCGGCGGGGATGGGAGGACGATGCGCCAGCCGCAGTTTCGGGTCTGTGCGCTGGCGAACCATGCCCGGTGCTGCAGGTGCCGCCCCGCGGATTCTGCTCGCAGTTGGCCAGGGTGCGGCAGCGCACCGACGCGCCGCTCGCGGCGGTGCATCGTGCGTGCGCCGCTGCGTTTCCCGAACTCCGTATGTCGCGGACAGCCGGAGCGCGTCACGAGGTCCGCATGAAGTCGATACCGCGCTATCCCAGCACCAAGCCGAACAAGGCTGCGCTGATCGAACCCAGCCCCGCCGCACGGTCGCCCCCGACGTCGGTGGACAGCGGATCCGCGCAGGATCCGCTGTCGAGCGCGGATGCCGCCCGCTTGGCCGCGGAGAGCGTCGCGGTGCCCGCGGTCGACACCTCGATCGGGCGCCCCGGCGCCGCGCCGGTCATCGACGGCGAGAGCGATCCGCCGTCCCCACGACCGCTGCCTGTGCCGCCGCCCGCTGGCTCGTCCGAGGACGCCGACGCCCCGCGCCCGCCGATCTGAGCAGGACTCCCGCACCGAATCGGTACCGTTCCCATGCACGACGCCCTATCCACCCACCCTGCGCGCAGGCCGCCGCCGCGCGCTTGTTTTCACTGCGCGTGCGCCGTCGAAGGCGGCGCGCGGCGGCGCGCGGCCGGCTGCGCATGAAGCTGCATCCCCTGGCCGCCGCAGGCGCCCTGGCCGTGCCGCTGTGCTTGGCGCTGCTGGCCGTCGATCGCGGCGGGCCGTCCGGGTTCGGCGGCGTGGACGGCGGCGGCCGCGAGCGCGGCTCACGCCCGCGTCCGGCGCCGGACTTCATCCAGCCCGCAGGCGT
>JANJTY010000387.1 GCA_024710865.1 Lysobacteraceae bacterium
AGCGGCTGCGGCGAACTGTTGCCGGAAAAGAAATCGGCGTAGTTGGCGAGCAGGAGGTCGAGATCGCCGTCGCCATCCAGATCGGTCACGCGCAGGTGGTTGGTCCAGCAGCCGCTGCCGCCGCAGGCCTGCGGACTGAGCGCGCCGGGCACCAGGGTGAACCAGGCGGGCGAGCCCGCCGGTAGGGCCGCAGGCAGCAGCAGGGCAAGCAGGGCAGGGGCGATCCGGACCATCCGCCGCGCGATGGCAGCGCGCGACACAACCGAAGGAGCATGCGAGGTGCTCCGCACTGTGCTGCAGGACATGGTCAAGCCCTCCAGCCGGGGGTGGGGCAATCATCCGCCCCGGGGCAGGTGTGGACAAGGGTGGTTGGCTCACGGCACCTCGGCAGTCGATCGTGCCGCATTCCAGTGCGTACCCACGCGAGTCGTCGAGCCCAGGGCATCCCGTGTGCCAAGCGCTTGCGCGGGTCGCAGCGAGGCACAGCCGTCACTCCGCAGGATCGAGCGAGCCGAACAGCGCCTGGTGACGGCCCTGCGCGAGTTCGGCGTTGAAGGCTTCGCCCAGCCGCCGGATGCGCGCATAGGCGGAGGCGGCGGTGGGGCCGGAGCCGGCGTACAGCGAGACCTGCTGTTCCTCCGCCCGGTGCCAGAGGTGCAGGGTGTCGTCGCTGGCGCGCAGGTCGATGCGGTCCTGTGCTGCCGGTTCGATGCGGACGGCGCCTTCGCTTTGCTCGATGAACCCGGCCAGGACCTCGAGCATGCGCGCATCCACGGGCCTGAGGCGGTAGTCCACCATGCCGCCGCCGAACTCGATCAGCTCGCCCAGCCAGGGCAGTGGCTCGACGTCTTTGCGCGGCTGCAGGCGCCAGCCCGTTGCGGGGTCCGGGCGCCACTCGAAGTAGTGCTGGAACCAGGCCCGGTCCGCGCTCCAGACCGAGTGGAAGCGGGTGAAGCTGCGCGTGAACGGCACCGCGTAGGCGCGGTTGGCGGCGTGGTCGACCGCGATCAGCGCGTAGCGATAGTCGCCGTCGTAGCGGCTGCCGATCATCACCAGCTGGCGTCCATCGGGGGACAGGGCGCGGGCCGGCTCGCCGGAGGCGTGGTAGCCGTCCAGCGCGTCGCGGCTGTCGTAGAGCCGGAAGCGATGCACCGCCAGGCTGGCGACGTCGAGCACCGTGTCGCGGCCCACCAGCAGGCGCCGGCCGCCGGAGAGGATCTGGCGCTCGCCGCGCGCGTCGCGGATCAGCAGGGATTCCTCGTGTCCGGGCTGACCGGCCTCGGCGTCCAGCCACTGCAGGGTGGCGACGCCGGTGTCGGGCTCGCGCAGCGTGGTCACCTGCAGCACGCCGTCCTCGTCCGTCAGCAGGAACACGCCGGTCTGGCCGACCACCACTGCGGGACGCGGGGCGCCGTCCAGCACCCAGGCCTGCCAGAAGCGCTCCATGCGCTCGCCGTTCTTCAGCGGGACCGTGACTTCGCGTCCGCGGTGCAGGACGCGGATGCGGGTCGCGTCGCGGCGCTTGAAGGGATTGCCCGAGGTGTTGGGAAAACCGCCGGCCGCGATCCGGTGCACCTGCGTCTCGATGCGGAACGGGCCGGCCTCCAGCGCCGGTGCTTCGCGGCCGCGCGCCGCGGCGAGGACGGGCAGGGCCGAAAGCAGGGCGGAACAGGCGCTCAGGATCCAGGCGGGTCGCATTGACGGATTGGACGAAGGGAACTGCCTGCAACAACGCGGATTGGTCGGGGACCGGGACACCGGTGGCGAGGCGGCCCGCGGCGCGCTGCGAATCCGCGTCCGCCCGCCCGTTCAGTCCAGCAGCGAGAGCGCATCGCCCACGCGCAGTACGCCTTCGCTGCGCGGCAGCAGGTAGCGGCCGAACAGGACACTGTTGCCCTCACGGCGGTAGCGCGCCAGGGTGGCCAACGGTTCCCCCTTGGGATCGCGCTCGCCGCGTTCCGGATCGACGGTGATGAAGGCGCAGCGCCCGCAGCGCTGGCCCGCCTCGAACTCGACCGCGCCGATCCGCAACCGCTGCCAGCCATCCTCCGCGTGTGCCGCACAACCGGCGATCACCAGGTTGGGGCGCAAGTTGGCCATCGCCACCGGCCGATCGAGGCGGGCGTTGAGCGCATCCAGGGCGGCCAGCGAGATGGCGAGCAGCGGAGCAGCATCGGCGAAGCTGACCTCGTCGCCGACCCGGCCTCGTGGTGTCGCGCGCCGCGCCCGCGCATCCATGAACACCAGGCGGGCCGGCTGCTGCAGGAAGGCCGACAGCCAGGCGTCGGCGGTGGGATCGGTGCCGGCGGCATCGATCGTGTCCTTCCACACCTGCACCGACAGGCGTTCGGCCCCGCCCCCAGGTGCGGCAACCGGCAGGTCCGGCATGTCCGGCGCGGCCAGCACCAGCCGATCCGCCTCGATCCGCGGCCTGATCAGGACCAGGCGCGGAAGCTGGCGACCGGTCAGGAACTGGCCATCGGGACCCACCACCATCCAGCGCCGATCGTGCGCGAGCCCACGCGGTTGCACTTCGGCCGCGTCCAGGACGATGCCGGCACAGGACTTGACCGGATGGATGCGCAGGGCGGAGAGGTGCATGACGGATGTCCATGGCCTGGAGGCACGCCATGCTACGGCGTCCGGCGACGGAAACCGCCACTGCGCTCGCGCCGCACGGCTTGACCTGGATCAGTGCCGACGCGCGCGCGGCCGCGCGAGCATGTCCCGCATCGCGCCGCGCGCGCAGCCACGGTTGGAGCAGTGCATGGAATTCGAGATCGGTCTCAGGCCCGAGCCGGCGGAGCTCGGCCGCATCGAGCAGGCGATCCAGACCCTCGATCCGGCCGGCGTGGTCGCGATCGACCCGCAGCGCAGGTTGCTGCGCGTTGCGGCTGCCGCGTCGGAGTTCGAACTGGCGGCGCTGCTTGCGCGCGCAGGGTTCCCCGTGGCGATCCACCACATCCGCGCCTTGCCCTCGGTCTGTTGCGGCGGCTGCGGCGGCTGAGCCCCGCTCGCGGACGCAGGCCACGCGCGCCCCCGCGGGAGGCCTCCCTGCCTCCCGCGCTGCGCACACGTCCGGTCAGCGCGGCTCGAAGCCGTCCTGCAGCAGAGGCACTTCGCCGCCGGGCGAGCCCGGCACGTCGATCGCAAGGGTGTCGTTGCCCGGCGAGGGGTCGCTGGTGCTCGAATCGGCGGTGAAGCCGATCGACAGCACCGCGGCCTGGATGGCGAAGTCGGCGCTGCATTCGATGAACTGGTTCAGTCCAAGGCTGGCCTGCACGCCCGCGGGGCTGCAGGCCACGCGCGCGCCCTGCGGCAGTCCAGTGAATCCGCAGACGACGCTGGCCGCGGCATCCGGACCGAAGTTGGTGCAGCGTCCAAGCACGCGGGTCTCGCCCGGCTGGCCCTGGCCGAGGACCAGGGAGGTGCGCAGGTCCGCCTGCGGTACCGGCGGCGGGTTGCCCGTGCCGGGCACCTGCAGGTTGGCGCTGTCGTTGCCCGCGACCGGATCCTGCGTCCCGGACGCGGCCGATACGCTGACGGCCACGGCATCGACCGGGGTCGGGAAGTCGGCCGTGCACTCGATGAAGGCGTTCAGTCCGAGGCTGGCCTGCACGCCGGCCGGGGTGCAGGACGCAACCGCGTTGGCCGGCAGTGCGCCGAAGCCGCAGCTCGCGTTGCTGGCCGCATCGGGGCCGAGATTGGTGCAGCGCCCGATCACGCGGGTTTGGCCGGGTGCGCCTTGGCCCAGGACCAGACTGGCGCGCAGGTCGGCTTGCGGCGGCGCGGCGCCCGGATGCACCAGCAGTGGCAGCAGCGGGTAGCTCCAGGGATCGCCCAGCTCGCCCTGGATCGACTGGATCGGCGCGATCAGGCGCGCGGCGTCGCTGAAGCCGTCCAGCGGCTGGGTCGAGACCAGCGGGATGAGGAACTCGTAGCTCGCCTGCGCCGGCATGGGCCAGAGCGCATTCGCGCCCTGCGGATCGCGCCGCTCGATACGCAGCGCGGTGCCGGCGCCGCTCGACAGGTTGACCAGCGGGAAGGCCTGCTGGCTCGGCTGCGGGCAGCCGTAGATGCGCAGCGGCGCGTCCGGGAAGGTCATGTCGTTGACGATCTGGTGGGTGAACTCGTACTGCGCGCCCTGGCCGCTGCGCGCGCGGTAGAAGCAGCGCACCGGAATGGCCGGATCCGCTACCACCGAGGTGCCAGCCGGCAACGCGATGTGCGGAACCATGTAGCGTCCCACCGCCGGCGTGCCGATACCGGTCATGTAGACGCTGATGTAGTAGGGCTGGCCGACCACGGGCTGCGGCGGGTCGGCGATGTAGGACTGCGAGACGAGATAGCCGGTGCCGTTCTGCAGGTAGCCCGTGTAGATGTCGATGACCGGCGTGTAGGTGGCGAAGCCCTGGCGCCATTCGGCACTTGCAGGTGCGACGGTCAGGGCGAGGGCGAGGGCGGATAGGACGGCAAGGGTTGGACGGCGCATGCAGGGGCTCCGGAGTCTCCTGCTGCTGACGCGGGCGCGGGCGCGCTTCGATCAGCGTCGGCGCCGCTGGGTTGCCCATCGTTCATCCATCCCTGTGAGCGGGTCGCCGCGGGCGCTGCGTTAGGCTGGAGCTTCATTCAACAGGAGAATCGCGATGATGGAATGGCTCGAACAGTTCGACCGCGCCGCCGTGCAGGCGCAGGCCCTGACCTGGTCCTGGCGCATCCTGGCGGCGCTGCTGATCTTCCTGCTGGGGCGCTGGATCGCGCGCCGTCTCGCCAATCTGGTACAGCGCAGTGTGCAGCGCGCCGGCGGCGATCCGATGCTCTCGGGCTTCCTGCGGACCTTTAGCTTCGGCTTGATGCTGGCGGTGGTGGCGGTGGCCGCGCTCGACCAGCTCGGCGTGCCCTCGGCCTCGCTCCTGGCGGCGCTGGGCGCCGCGGGCCTGGCCATCGGCCTGGCCCTGCAGGGCTCGCTCTCGAACCTGGCCTCGGGCCTGCTGCTGATCCTGTCGCGACCGTTCCGGGTCGGCGATTTCGTCGAGGTCGGCGGACAGAGCGGCGGGGTGGATTCGATCGGCCTGCTGTTCACCCGGCTGGTGACGGGCGACAACCGCGAAGTGACGATCCCGAACAGCCAGGTGATGGGCAGCGAGATCGTGAACTACTCGGCGCGTGGGACGCGCCGCATCGATCTGGTGGTCGGCATCGGTTACGGCTCCGATCCGCGCGCGGCCCTCGATCTGATCCGCGGCGTGCTGGGGCAGGAATCGCGCCTGCTGCCCGAGCCGGAGCCGTCCCTGCTGGTGCTGGGCCTGGGCGAAAGCAGCGTCGACCTGGCGGTGCGACCCTGGGTCAAGGTCGAGGACTACTGGACGGTGCGCTCGGACCTCCTCGATGCGATCAAACGCGTGCTGGAGGAGAACGGCATCGAGATCCCCTTCCCGCAACGTACCCTGCATCTGGTGGGTGGCGCCGGGACGACTCGCGCGCGCGAAGCTGGGCTGAACCCTGCCTGAGGCCGGGAGGTGCCGCAGGTGGCGCAGCATGGCTATGCTTGTCGCCCCCAACCTAGCCGAGAGTCGCCGAATGCCGCGCAAGACCTGGATCGCCGCCGCCCTGTTCGCGCTCAGCCTGCCCGCTGCTGCGCAGAATCCGCGCGTCCTGCTCGACATCGACCAGGGTCCGCTGCTGATCGAGCTCGACACGCAGGAAGCGCCGCTGACCAGCGCGAACTTCCTCGCCTATGTCGATGCAGGGCGTTACAACAACACCATCGTCCATCGCGTGGCCAAGGACTTCGTGGTCCAGGGCGGTGGTTTCAAGGCCGATGGTACGGCGATTGCCCTGTTCCCTGACGTCCAGAGCGAACGCAACAACGCACTCACCCACGTGCTGGGCTCGATTGGCCTGGCTCTGCCGGCGAATGCCCAGGGAGAACCGCAGGTCAATGCCGGCGATTCGGGCTTCTTCTTCAATACCACCGATAACCCCGAGCTCAATGAGCACTACACCGCGTTCGGGCGCGTCGTGTGGGGCATGAAGAACCTTCAGAACATGAACAATCTGCCGGTCTTTTCCGGATTCCAGCAGCCGGTGCTCATGCCACTCCTGCGCCGCGCCGTGCGCGTCGCGCCCGGCGAGTTCCCGATCCTGCCGCTGCACACTGGCGCCTGGTACGATCCGGAGAACTCCGGACGCGGCATCCTGCTCGAAGTGGCGAACGCCGCCGGCGCCGAGACCGGCCCGGTGCTGGTGCTGACTTGGTACGACTTCTTCGAAGGCGAGCAGGTCTGGATGACCGGCGTGGCGCCCTTCCAGTGGGGGGCGCACCAGGTGACGGTGCCGTTGCGCATCGCGAGCGGCGGGCAGTTCGGCGCGGCCTTCGATCCGTCCCAGGTCGAGCAGCAGGACTGGGGCACGATCACGGTCCGCTTCACTGGCTGCGGCACGGGTGAATTCACCTACGAATCGGCCTTCGGCAACGGCACCCTGCCGCTGCGCGCGCTGACCCTGCCGACGCAGATGGCCTGCACCGGGAACTGATCGGAGCACGACGGACATGGCGACCGGATGGGCTGGCGACGGCGCGGTGCAGGAGCAGATCGACGCGACGGTCGCCGATGCGATTCAGCGTGCGCGCTCGCGCCTGCCCAGCGGTCCCAGCCTGAGCCGCTGCGAGGACTGCGATGCGCCGATTCCCGAGGCGCGGCGTCGGGCCCTGCCCGGCGTGCGCCTGTGCGTGCCCTGCCAGGAGGCGCAGGACCGCGAGCGTGCGGTGCACAGCGGCTACAACCGGCGCGGCAGCAAGGACAGCCAGTTGCGCTGAGTGATGGATCGGTCCGCGTCTCGGGCGTCGCCGCGACCCGGGGGGCGGACCGGCAGCGGCGCTGCATCGTCTTCGCCTGGGTAGCCGACAGCAGGAGCATCAGGAATGGATGGCATGAGTTCGCCGGGATCGAACCTGCTGCTGCTCGCAGCAATACTGAGCGCACTCGCTGCCCTCGCGCATGTCGGCGTCGTGGTCGTCGGTCCATCCTGGTATCGCCTGTTCGGTGCTGGAGAAGGCATGGCGCGGCTGGCCGAGAGCGGCAGCTGGTATCCGGCGATGATCACGCTGGGCATTGCCACCGTCCTGGCGCTGTGGTCGGGCTATGCGCTCTCGGGCGCCGGCCTGCTGCCCGCTCTGCCGCTGCTTCGCGTTGCGCTGGTGGCGATTAGTGGCGTGTACCTGCTGCGGGCTGTGGCCGGATTCGCGCTTGCCTTCGTGGCGCCCGGCGCCAACGGGCAGGCGTTCTGGCTGTGGAGTTCAGCGATCTGCCTCGTGATCGGCGCGGTGCATGCGGCCGGACTGGCGCTGCGCTGGCCTGCGCTTTCCGGCGGCAACGCCTGAGGACAGGGTGCGCCCGCTGCCTCCTCAGGGCGCCGGCAGCACCACGCTGAAGGTCGAACCGCGACCAGGGCGAGAGGCGAGGCGGAGCTCGCCGCCGTGCTGCTCGACCAGTTCGCGGCACAGCGCCAGGCCCAGGCCCGATCCGCCGCGGCGGCGACCGATCTGCACGAAGGGTTGGAACACCCGCGCCCGCTCGTGGCGCGGGATGCCTTCGCCGCTGTCGCGCACCGCCAGCACCACGCGCTGGCGCCCGGTCTGTGCGAGCAGTTCGATGCGCCCGCCACGCGGCGTGTGCCGGATGGCGTTGGCGAGCAGGTTGTCGAGCACGCGGTCGATCGCGGCCACGTCCAGTTCGAGGTCCGGGAGATCCGGCGCGAGCTCGGTGGTCAGTTCGATGCCGGCCTCGGCCGCACGCGGGGCGAAGCGTTGCCGGCAGCGCTGCAGCAGCGCGGTGGGCGCGATCCGTT
>JANJTY010000017.1 GCA_024710865.1 Lysobacteraceae bacterium
CCAGTTGCTGCCATCCGGCGGGTTGTCGTCGTGGTTGTGGTTGCGGTGGTGCACGGTCAGCTCGCGCAGGTTGGCGCGGCTGAACTCGCGCCCGCAGCGCCCGCAGATCCACGGATACAGCTTGAGCGCCTGCTCGCGGTAGCCGCGCTCGCGCTCGGCGCGCGCGCGGTGGGCCTCGGCCACGATGCGGTCGAGACGGGCGTTGTCGGGCGGTCGCTGGGCGGACATCAGGGTCGGGTCTGGGCCGGGCATCCAGCATCGTACGCCGCGGCGCCCGGGTGCAAGCAGCATCGGCACGCCGCTGCGCGGCGGGTCGCGTCGACGCCGCAATCGGTTAGAGTACGGACCAAGGGGGGGCCAATCCTGACAGCCACGGGGTTGGACCCATGCACCACGCACACGCGCTGCGTCCGGATGGATCCGTGACGCGCACCATCGCACAGTACGAGTTGCGCGAGCCGCTGGGCGAGGGCGGCTTCGGGCAGGTATTCGCCGCCTGGGACACCCGCCTGCAGCGCCCGGTCGCGCTCAAGTTCCTGCGTGGAAGCTGCGGCGAAGGCGCGGGCGAGAGTCTGCTGCGCGAAGCCCGGCTCGGGGCGGCCGTGCGGCATCCCGCGCTGGTCGCGGTGCACGACGTCCTGATCGAGGATGGTTCGGCCGTGATCGTGATGGAGCGCGTGTTCGGCCAGACCCTGAAGGCACGGCTGGGGCAGCGGCTGTCCCTGGGCGAGGCGCTGTCCCTGCTGCAGCAGGCGGCCGAGTGCCTGTCGAGTCTGCACGGTCACGGGCTGGCGCACGGCGACCTCAAGCCATCGAACCTCATGCTGCAGGCCGACGGTCGCCTGCGCGTGCTCGATTTCGGCCTAGCGACGCCGATCGATGCCACCGAGTCCCTTGGCCTCGCCACGCCCGGCGAGGTGCTGGGTACTCCTGCCTTCATGGCGCCTGAGCGGCTGCGTGGCATGCCGCCGTCGGCCGCCAGCGACATCTATGCCCTCGGCCTGATCGGGCTGGCCTTGCTGGACGCGGACGAGCAGACGCCAACCCAGCCGCTGGCGGCGAGCGAACGGAACGCAGGCGGCGAGGCGGCTGTGCGGGCGGAGCTTTCCGCCCTGCTGCGCCACATGACCCACCGCTCCACGGTGCAGCGCCTGCCCTCGATGGTGATCGCCGCAAGCGACCTCGCGCGGATGGCCGCCCGCCTGCGCGAGGGCGATACCAGCGGACGCCCTGCTGCGCTGCCCGCGCGCCGCGGTCGGCTGGCCCCTGGACTGGCCGTGAGCGGCGCGCTGGCGCTGGTCCTTGTCGCCGGCGGCGCGGCCATCCTGGCCACGCGCGATTCGGCCGCCGACAGCCCGCCGCCGCTGCCCGCACTGGCCCCGGAGCAAGCCCTGGCCGCGGCGGAATCCCTCCTGGCCAACTTCGAGCGCGAGGGCGCGATCGGCGAAGCCATCGCGCATCTCGAGCGGCCCGCAGGCAGCGAGCGCCTGCGCGCGCCGGTCGCGGCCCTGCTCGCCATCGCCTACTGCCTGCGTTTTGCCAACGACGAGCGCGATCCGCTCTGGCTGCAGCGCGCCGAGTCGGCGGCAACCCTTGCCCTGCAAGCGGACGACCAGTTCGCGCTGGCGCACGCGGCTCATGCCTGGGTGCTGGAGTACCACGGGGAACAGGAGGCCGCCGAGCAGGCCTACCTCCGCGCGCTGGCGCTCGATCCGGGCGACTTCCACGCCCTGGCAGGGCGGGTCCGCCAGCTGACCGCGCAGTCCCGTTTTGCCGAGGCCGACACGCTGCTGGCCGAAGCCTTGCAGCGCCATCCACTGCAGCGCCAGCTGTGGGATGCACTCGGCACGCTGCGCTTCCGCCAGGCCGATTACGCGGCGGCCGAAGCAGCCTTCCGGCGCAGCATCGCGATCCAGCCCGACAGCGTCTACGCCTACGCCAACCTCAACGCTGCCCTGCTGCGCCAGGACCGCGGCGACGAGGCGCTCGCGGTGCTGCAGCAGGGCCTGCGCATCCGCCCGCACGGCCGGCTTTACAGCAACCTCGGGACCGCCCTGTTCGCCCGCGGCCGTTATGCCGAGGCGGTGGCCGCATTCGAGTCGGCGCTGTCGGACGCGCGCGGCAGCCCGAACGATTACCTCAAGTGGGCCAACCTCGCCGATGCCTTGCGCCAGGTGCCCGAGCGCCAGGCCGAGGCGCAGGCGGCCTACGCGCGCGCGCTGCAGCTGCTCACGCCGCTGCTGCGGCCGGGCAGCGCCGATGCGCAACGCTTCAGCCGCGCCGCGCTCTACGCAGCGCGCCTGGGCCAGCGCGAGCTGGCCGGGCAGCACCTCGCCGAGGCCGAGCGCAGCGCCCCAGGCGATGCCGATTTCTGGTTCCGCGCCCTGCTCGTGGCCGAAGCCCTGGACCAGCGCGACACCGCCCTCGGCTACCTCGATGCCGCCCTTGCCGCCGGCTATCCGCGCCACCTGATCGAGACCGAGCCCGAGCTTCTCGGCCTGCGTCGCGATGCCCGCTACCACCTGATCCTCAGCCGGAGTAACCCGTGAACACCGCACAAACCGCACTCATCCGCGTCAGCTTCGATGCCGAACAGATCGGCGGCAACCTGCTCTGGCGCGTCGACGCCAGCGGCGGCCGCAACCTGCTGGAAAGTACCGGCCGCTTCGCCGGGTCCGTGCACTTCCAGCCCGGCGACGCCGTCTTTCTCGAAGTGCGCGGCAGCGGCCGGCTCGACCACTTCGTGGCGGCGCGCATCCTTGCCGCCCACCTCATCACCCGCCCGCACACCGGCCAGACCGCCTACTCGGCGCCCTCGCCCTTTTCCAACGAAACCGCCGTGGTCCCGGTCAACGCCTGGTCGGCCACGCAGATGATCGACGAACCTGCGCAGGGCCTGCGCTACAGCCTGCAGCAGTCCACCCTGCCGCTGCACGTGATCCAGAAGTCGGGACGCTGGGAGCTGTCCTTCGCCCTCACCGTCGCCATCACCCTGTCGGAGAACGGCGTCAAGCGCGAAGCGGTACGCGCGTTCTTCTTCGATCCGGAGAGCGAGGTCGGCGACGGCACCGATCCGGACTGAGCCGGTGAGCGGAACTCGCCCGCCCGCGGCGGTTGCCTCCGCACGCCTGTGGCGGCGGCCCGGTCAGCGATAACGGATGATGTAGTACACCGCCACGTTGATCGGGCGCGTCTCGCTGCTGACCCGCGCCGGCGCGTCCGGCGCGCTGGTCGGCGTTCCCGCGGTGGTGCCGAGCGCGGTGTTCTCGGCGCTGCCGACGGTCGCCGGTACGGCCTTGTCGTAGGTGTGGGTGTGGCTTTGCAGCGCGTCGCACTGCAGAGAACCCACACCGCCGTCCTTGCCGCTGCCGTCGGGACCTCGGCGCTGGCCGGCGTCCGGATCGACTCCGGCGCCGGCATCGACCCCGCGCACGAAGGCGCCGCGCAGGTCGGGCAGGCAGAACTGGCCTGGCCCCGGCGTGCCATAGCGGGTGCCGAGCACGGCGTAGAGCCCGGGGAACCTGGCCACGTCGAGGCTGCGGCCGTCGCACACCATCCAGCCCAGCGCCTCGATCAGGACCGGTGCGGCGGCGGCAGTGACGGCGGGTTGCGCCGACGCCTGGCCGGCGTCGGTCGCGTCGCGGCAGCCGCTCCAGCGGGTGCTCGGACGCTTGCTCACCTGGGCGACGACGCCCAGGAAGAGCACCACACCGCCGATCGGCGTCGCTGCGGCATCCAGGTTCGGCAGCGGAGGGATCATGGTCGCGCGCTTCGGGTGATCAGGTTCACGGCGGCTTGCCTACGCGCCCTTGGGGTCGAACGCAGGCAGGTCTTCGCCTTCCTGCAGCAAGGTGAGCGTGGTCGGCAGGATCACATCCCACGCAGATGGCGGCTCGTCCACGCCCTCCGGCGCCGCCTGGGCGGATTTCCAGGCGTTCGCCACATCAAGCCAGGTGCCGGCGGCGGCGCCGTCCTCCGCTGCGAGCACGGGGGTCTCGAAGCAGGGGGCGAGCGCATCGGACTCGTCCCACACCATGCCGCTGGCGAGGAAGAACAGCAGACCAAGCTCGTGGCCCGGCGCCACCGGCAGCAGGACGCGCGCATAGGCGGCCTGCAGGAAGTCGGCGAGGCCGCCGCCGGCATCGTCGACCCGCAGCACGGCGCCGGCCTCGTCCTCGAAGCGGTCGATGAGGGACAGGCTCATGCCGGACCACTCCAGCGCGCGCCGCAGCCAGACCGTCAGTGCCGGCAGGAAGCGCAGCACGCGCCCGGACTCGCCGCTGCGCCGGCGGGCCAGCTCGACGAACGCGCGCAGGCCGCAGCGCTCCACTTCGCCACGCACCAGGCTGCTGCGTGCCAGCGCGTTGCCCTGCGTCTGCGGCGGCAGACGCATGCCGCTCGCGTCCAGGTAGGCGTCGAGCTGGCGCCGGTAGGCCTGCTGCAGGCCGGCATAGACCTGGGCCCGCCAGCGTGCGAGCAAGGCCGGCGAGGCCTCGCTCTGCACCTGCAGCGTGAGGGTGAAGCGCGGCGTCGGCTCGCCGCCCTGCACGGACGCCGAGGCGCCGGAAGGCGGGACCAGGCCAAAGGCCAGGGTCAAGTTGCCGCGCTGCCCCTGCAGCGGAATCGGCACGGGCTGGGCGCCGGCGTCGAGTTGCGCGACGCTGGCGCTGCTGGCGCCGATCGACAGGCGCGCGCCGAGGCCCGCCGTGTCGCTCACCAGCAGCGCGATCGCTTCACAGGCGAGGTAGCCCTCGGGTAAGGCCAGCACCGTGGCGGCCTGCGGCGGATCGGATTCGAACACCACGCCCTGCACCTGGCGCAGCGGCGGCGGCGGCTCGACCGTGTCCATCCCGTACTGCGCCGCGAGACGCGCGTAGTAGGTCGGCGACTCCGGGTCGAGCGAGATGTCCTCGAAGCTCGCGACGCCGCACTGCGCCAGCGGCTGCGGCCGGCTCAGGGCAATGCCGGCCAGGGCCATGCGGGCGGCGATGTAGTCGCGCGCCGGTTCGGGCAGGAACAGCTCCAGTACCAGGCGCCGTCCGACCGGCTCGACCCAGCAGCGGTGCACGGCATTGAGCCAGCGGTAGATGCCGCGGGCGCCACGATCGCAGCCACGGCGGTCGATCACCTGGGCCAGCTCCGACTCGCGTTCGTGGCGCAGCCGCTCGCCGCGCAGGGCGCCGAGTCGCTGGGCCAGGCGACGCGAGGCCTGCTGGGTAACCTGCCGGGCCAAGGCGGCGCGCTGCTCCTGCGTGCTGCGCGTCGGCACCGCATCGGGATTGGCCAGCAGCTCGACATGGCCGGTCGCGGTCGCCTCGCTCGGCGGTCCGTACTGGGTCGAGTAGTCGACCCGGAAGCGCGCGTCCAGGGCCTGCCGCGCGAAGCGCTCGAAGGCCTGGCTGCGCGCGTCGCCGGATTCGATCTGGTCGGTGTCGGACGCCAGGCTCTCGAGCGCGACCTGCTCGCTGCGCTGGCGCTCTCGCTGGCGGCGAAGCCGCCGTTCGCCCGGCATGACGTTCTCGATGTGGGCAACCTCGCCGGCCTCGTAGCGCAGCAGTCGCTCGCGCGCCAGCTGCAGTTCGCCGACGGCGAAGGGAAGGATGGAGCGCAGCGGCCGGGCGGCATCCGGGGTCGCGCCCAGCGGCCCCGGCGGCAGCGGGAACACCGGCGGGGGCAGGACCAGGGTCGCCAGAAGCCCTTCGCGCAGGCGCCGGGCCGGCCAATCCTCGCAGGCCGGCACACCCTCCGGCGCGTCGGCTTCGGCGTCGGGTGGCGGCAGCGTGGCCACGATGCGCTGCAGCAGCGCGGCCAGCACCAGCGTTCCGATCAGGCCGGCAAGCCCGGCGCGGTCGTAGCCAAGCTCGATACACAGCGCGAACACGCTCTGCCAGACCTGGTCGATCGCCGCAGCGGCCTCGGGCGAACCCATCCAGGACACCAGCGCCGGCCAGTCCATGTCCAGCGCCGCGCACAGCTGCGCGATGAAGCCGGCGAGATCCAGTGGACCGGCGCGCAGCAGATCGGCGCGGGCGGCGGAGAACCGGTCCAGTGGCGGCGGCAGCAGGGGCGGCCCCGGCAGGAACGGACCGCTGCCGTCGAGCGTGCCGGCGATGAAGTCGAGGGCGAGCTGCACCCTCTGCGCACGCGCGTCCGGCGCGGTGGGATCCACCGCCAGCAGCCGGCAATAGAAGCGCCGATCGCCGACTGCGCAGGCGGCCGCATAGGGCACGAAGCGGTCGGCGCGCTGCACTGGCGGCGCCGGCGGCCAGCCGCGCAGGAAGATGTAGGGAAACAGGTCGCGCGTCTCGGCCCTGACCGCGAGCGCGGCGACTTCGTCGGGCGTGTCGGGCTCCGGCGGCGGCGGCGGCGGCGAGTCCTGCGGACAGAGGCGCTCGTCGCGCACCGGCGCCCCGCCCGGGTAGATCAGATACACCAGCAGCAGCACGCCGCTGGAGGGATCGAGGCGGAACTCGCCGGCCACGCGCTGGCCCGGGTCGTCCTCGTCCACCACCGAGAAGCTCGCCTGCGGCTGCGCGGCGCTCAGCGTGGCCGGCAGGATCAGCGAATCCCGCCACCAGACCGCGACCCGGCAGTTGCGCGCCGTGGCGCTGCAGGTCCATTCGATGCGGACCTGACCGAAGCGACGCTTTCCGCTGCAGTCGTGCACGGACATGGCCAGGATCCTCGGAAGCGGGCTCAGCGCGCCGCGCTGATGCAATCGATGGCCGCGCGCGCGCCGGCGCAGCGCAGCGCGCTGACCCAGAGCGTGCCGCCACCGTCGCTGCGCCGCTCCAGGCAGCCGCTCAGGTGGGGCCTGGGCGCGCCGGCCTGACGCAGCGCGAAGCCAAGCGCGGGCCGGCCCGCGTGCAGTCGTGCGCGCAGTACGCACTGACCTTCGCTGCCGCTCGTCGCGCCTGCATCGAGCAAGCGCAACTCCACCGTGAAGGCGTCGTCGTCCTGGCGGGTCCAGTGCAGTTCGAAGGACGCTTCGGGTCCGGGCCGCCAGACGCCCGCCGCAGCGATGCCTGCGGGCGGATCGATCGGCGTCGGCTCCGGCACTGCCGGCGGCGTCTCCCCGCTGCCAACGTCGATAGCCTCGGCGTCGGCCAAGGGCTGCGCGGACGATGCGCCGACATCCTTCGCTGCCGCAGCCGCTTCCGACGTGCCCTCGGCCGGCGTCCGGCGCGCGGCGCTGCGCTTCATTCTGACCATGATGCGACTCCGCTGGGTGGTGCCATCACGCGGCCGGACCGACTGGCCCGCGCCGCCGCTGAAGACGCGGGTCCGGAAGGCGCCGGACCCGCGGTGGTCGAGGACGCGTGCAGGCGCGCGCCCCGTTGCTCGCTTACAGCGCGGTGAGCGCGTAGCCCTTCCACATCGAGCCCTCGACCCGCAGGACGCCGCCCTCCAGCACCTCGGTCTGGGTCTGGCTGATCTCCTCCTGCACCAGGCGCTGGCCGCGGTAGGTGAACTGCGCCACCACCGCGACGTAGAAGCTCGAGCGTACGTCCTCCATGAACAGGCCGCCGGGCCAGATCACCTGCGGCGGATAGATCGCGTCGCCGTCCTTGGCGATGGTGGTGAGTGCGCCGATGCCGTAGTTGTTGGTGACCCGGACTTCATTGAGCACCAGGTTGTTAAACTGCTGCACGATGCGCGCGCCGGTCGCACGCCGGTCCTGCGACGTGACGCTCTCGATGGAGAACTGGGCCGTGGTTTCGGCGAAGGGAATGTGGGCGGTCTCGCAGCTGAGATCGGCCGGGTTGGAGGGGTTGTTCGAGTACTGCGCGAACACCTCCAGGTCGGACGGGATCTCGATCACCTGCTGGCCGCCGGGGGGCGGTTCGGCGACGCGCCAGGCGATGGTGGCAAGGGTCGGGTTGATGACGGGCTTCTTGAAAATGGCCAGGCGCACGACTTCGTCGGTGCCGTTGATCAGCGTGATCCGGGCCATGGTCGATCTCCAGCTGGGTATGCGTTGTCAGAAGGGTTCGAACGCGCAGCAC
>JANJTY010000034.1 GCA_024710865.1 Lysobacteraceae bacterium
GCTTGGGCGAACACTTTCGCGCTGGACGAACAGGCCGTCGCGACGGTGACGCACGGGCCTTCGAGCCCCAGCGCGTGCTGCAGGAAATCGCCGAGCGAGTGCGGCGTGTGCACGATGGATCGCGCCAGGTCGGGCGGAAAC
Source organism: Lysobacteraceae bacterium (assembly GCA_024710865.1). Lineage (GTDB taxonomy): Bacteria > Pseudomonadota > Gammaproteobacteria > Xanthomonadales > Xanthomonadaceae > JANJTY01. Next base: position 142 of record JANJTY010000034.1, read on the forward strand.
GCGCCCTCGGGCGTGAGGCGGGCGTAGGCCTCCTCGCTCGCGCCGATGCTGGAGGTGGAGGTGCCGATCACGATCGCGACACGCTCCGTGCCGTGGCGCGCACGCGCGGCGGCGAGCGCATCGAGGAAGCCGTCCTGCCCCAGACCCAGCCAGGCCAGGCGGTTGTTGCGGCATTCCCAGCCGGCCAGCGCGCTCGGCAGCGGCGCGTCTTCCACGCCATCGACCCGGCCGATCCAGGTTTCGAGGCGTTCGGCCTCCGGCCCGAAATCGTTGCGCCTCAGGCCGCTGCGGGGCTCGCGCAGGGACGCGCGCAGGGCGCCCAGGCCACGACCGGTGGCGCAGGTCGCGGTGAAGGCGGTGACGACGGGGGACAGGCGGCTGGACGACACGGGGAAACTCGCTTCGGGGCGCGCAGTATCGCGCCCGGCGGCGGGATGCGCCAAGCCGCGCCGGTTTGGCCCCGCGGCGCAGGCTGCCGCACACTTTGCGCCATGCACGCCGCCACGCACGATCCGCACCTGCGCCGCGACATCGCCCACTCGCTGGGCGTGGCCGCACTGGCTTGCGTCGCGACCGGCGGCCTGCTCTACCTCGGCTACCTGGGCCACACGCTGTGGGTGGCCGCGCGCAGCCGCCACGCGGTGGAGGACGGCGATGTCGTGCTGGTGTTCGGCAAGCGCCTGCACCAGGGCGCGCCGGATGCGGATTTCGAGCAGCGCCTGCGCCACGCGCACCGCCTCGCACACGCCGCGCCGCAGCGACCGCTGCTGCTGCTCGGAGGCGCCGCGCCGGGCGAGCCGAGCGAGGCCGAGGCCGGTCTGCGCCGGCTGCGGGAGCTGGGCCTGCCGCATACGCTGCGCGTCGAGCTGGAAGACCAGTCGCAGGACACACTGCAGAACCTGCGCCACGCGCGCGACATGCTGGGCGGGGCGGACGCCGCGCGCGTGCTGCTGCTGTCGAACCGCTACCACTTGGCGCGCTGCGCGCGGCTCGCGCGCCAGCTCGGCTTCGCCTTCGATCTCTGTGCCGCCGAGCCGCGCTTCACGCCGCGGCCGCGCGAACTGGCGCGGCTGGCGGGCGAGGCGGCCTACCTGTGCTGGCTCGACGTCGGCTCGCGCTGGGCGCGCCTGATCCGGCACCGCCGCATGCTGGCGCGGATCAGCTGAGCGCTTGTCTCTCGCCGCGGATTTGCGCACCCTTCACGCCGTCCTCACTGAACGCAAGGAGCCACCCGTGAAGCACATAGCCTGGATGCTGCTGGTTCTCGTCGCGCTGATCGCCCTGCCGCTGGAATCGCGCGCCGGCGCCCTGCTGATCGATCCGGACCCGGTCGCGGTCCCCGCGGGCCTGGGCGCTGAGACCATCAGCAAGGACATCAAGCGCGCCCTGATCGGTCGCGGCTGGGTGGTGGCGAAGGAAGAGGCGGGCCGCATCGACGCCACCCTCAACCTGCGCTCGCACGTCGCGCGCGTCGCCATCGCCTACGACAGCGAGAAGGTCAGCCTGAGCTACGTCTCGTCCGAGAACCTCGACTACAGCGAGAAGAAGGGCAAGCGCACCATCCACAAGAACTACCTGAGCTGGGTCGGCAACGTCATGACCGACATCTCGAAGAACCTGCAGCTGAGCGCGCTGTAAGGCGGGCCAGGCGGCCGCCCCGGATGTGCGCGCAGACGCTCGGGCTTGGTAGCCCGGATAAGCGCGCAGCGCGCATCCGGGGGAAGTCTTCCAACGCGTCGGGGCGACTCTGAGCCATCGCATCGGAATCGGCGGGCCGCAGCGGGCCGACGCCCATCCCGGATGCGTTGCGCTTATCCGGGCTACCGGAGCGGCTACGCGCTTCCGCGCAGCGCCGCCAGCAGCGCGGCGCGCGGGAGCTTGCCGGTTTCGTTGCGCGGCAGGGCCTCCACGCGCCTGAGCGGGCGCGGCAGGAAGACCGGATCGACGCACTCGCGCAGCGCGGCCAGCAGCTCGGCCTCGGGGCGTTCGCTCACCACCAGGGCGCAGAGGCGGCGCACGCCGGCGGGGTCGAGATCCTCGCCCTGGAACACCACGCCGTCGCGCACGCCGTCGATGGCGAGCAGGCGGCGGGTCAGGTCGCCGAGCGAGGCGCGCTTGCCGGCGATCTCGAGCAGGTCGCTGCTGCGTCCGCGCAGGGCGAAGCGGCGGCCGCTCACTTCGATCGCATCCTGCAGACGCACCGGCTGCGCGAACCAGGGCGCGTCGACCTCGGTGCCGTCCGGCACCGGACGCAGTTCGACGCCGTCGTAGGCCTGGTAGTCGTCCTCCTGCGCGGTGCGGCGCCAGCCGATCACGCAGGTCTCGGTCGAGCCGAAGAGCTCGATCACGGTGGTGCCGAAGCGCGCCTCCAGCGCCTGCGCCAGCTCGACCGGCAGCGGCGCGGTGGCCGACAGCACCAGGGCCAGCGGCGGCAGGTCCAGACCGGATTCGAGCAGGGCGCGCAGGTGCACCGGGGTGCTGACCAGCACGCGCGGTGCCGCGGCCTGGGCCAGGGCGTCGGCGATCTCGGCCGGGAAGAAGGGCCGCCCGGCATGCACCGCGAAACCACCCAGCAGCGGCAGCAGCACCGAGGTTTCCATGCCGTACATGTGCTGCGGCGGCACGGTCGCGACGATCTGCGCGTGCGCGCCGGCAAAACGCCGCAGCAGCGCGGCGTTGAGCGCGGTGCTGGCGCCGAAGCTGGCCCAGCTCTTGGGGTTGGGCTTGGGCAGGCCGCTGCTGCCGGAGGTGAAGCCGATCGCCACCACCTGGCCCGGCGCCAGCGCGGGCTCCCCCGTCGCGTCCTCGGCTTCGGCCGTCTCGGGCAGGCAATGGAAGCGCGGCGGTTCGCGCGGCGGCACGGCCTCGGCCAGGCTGTAGCTGTGCGCATGGCGCGCCAGGACCTCGGCCACCACCTCCGGCGCACGCGCGTGCGGCAGCAGGTTGATCTGGCCGCGCAGCGCGACCGCGCAGAAGGCGACGAGGAAGCGGTAGCGGTCCTCGCACAGATTCACCGCATGGCGCGCCTCCGGCAGCCCGCGCGCCGCGGCCTGCACCTCGGCCAGGAAGCGGCGCGCGTCGACGGAGCCATGCGGCCCGAAGGCGAGCACGCGGTCGAGCCCACCGCCCAGCAGCGGCAGCGCCGCCTCGCGCGCGTCGATGGTATGGAATGCAGCCGACATGCCCGCCCCTGTTGCGTTCGCCGGCGCCACCCGCCCGGCGCCGCGATTATCCGGCGCGGTCCGCCTCAGCGGTAGGGCTCGACCGATTCGAGGTCGATGGCGTAGGCCGAATGCGCCAGTTCGTTCTTGACCTCGCGCAGGCGGATCGTGCCCTGCACCCAGAACGCGTCCCAGATGTGGACCATGGGCAGCGGCTTCTCGGGCTTGACGTACAGGATCTGGTTCGGCGGCGGCGGCGGCACGTGGATGCAGGCGCCGAAGTAGGGCACCAGGAAGAACTCCAGGATCTCGTTCGACTCGCTCACGCTGATCGGCACGATGTAGCCCGGCAGCTTGCCGCGCCGCCCGTCCATGGCCGGCACCGTGGCCGCGCTCTCCCAGGTATAGGACGGTCCCGCGCCGCTGTGGTCGATGGCATCGGCCAGCGCCTCCAGCCGTTCCACCTCTTCCGGCGGGATCAGCTCGGCCCAGTCGATCTCCTTCAGCGCCTCGGCGTGCAGCGGCAGGGCGAAGAGCAGGAGCAGCAGGAGCGGGAACAGGCGCATGTACGAAGCGGGTCGCGGCAGGTCGATGCTGCGCAGTTTCGCATGCGCCGGCTGTCGGTCGCTTGAAGCGGTTCTCGACCGGGTCGGGCGCGCGGCCCGAGCCCGCAGGGCAGCTTCCGAACCCGTCATCGCGGGCCTCCACGCCAAGCGGCTCCTTCCGGCCTTCCCGTCTACCCGATGGGGATGCGCGGCACCCCACCCTGCGCGTCTTCCGCATGGCGTGGACGGCGAGACGGGAATCCGCCCTACGTCGCTGGATCGCCTCGCGTCGCGCCTACCCCCTGACGCTCATCCCGTCCGCCACCGAACGGCGGTAGGCAAGCAGGGCCGGGATCAGGGCGACCAGCAGGGCGGCGCCGAGGACCAGGGCGACCAGGGCCCATTCGGCGGGACTCGGCCAGCCCGGGGCGATGCCGATGCCGTAGTGGGTCTGCAGCCAGGCCGAGGACAGGGCCAGCACGACCTGCAGCAGGAGCAGGCCGAGGGCGCAGCCGAGGGCGGCGAGGCCGAGGGCTTCGAGCAGGAGCAGGCCGAGCACGTGGCGCGGGCCGGCGCCGACCGAGCGCAGGATGGCCATTTCGCGGCGGCGCTCGTTGAGGGTGGCGAGCAGGACGGTGAGCAGGCCGAGCAGGCCGGCCGCGACCACGCAGGCCGAGGTTAGGCGCAGGGCGCGTTCGGCGGTGCCGAGCAGGGACCAGAGCTGCTGCAGGGCGACTGCCGGCATCACCGCGCTGAGCGGTTCGGCGCGGTACTCGTTGACGAAGCGCTGCAGGGCGAACACCGCCATGCGTTCGGACAGGCCGAGGTAGGCGGCGGTGATGCTGCGCGGCTTGAGGCGTTCGGGATCGACGTGGTCGAGGTCGGGGCCGTGGCCGAGGCGGGTGCCGGTGCGCCAGTTGAGGTGGATGGCCTCGATCGATTCGAGCGAGACGTACAGGCCCTGGTCGATCGGGGTGCCGGTGCGCGCCAGCACGCCGACGACGCGGAAGGGGCGGTCGTCGTGGTGGTGCGGGTTGTGCTCGGCGGCGCCGTGCGCCAGCACCAAGCCGTCGCCCGGCGCGTGGCCGAGGCGCTCGGCCACCTCGGCCCTGAGCACGACCTCGAGCAGGCCGGCGAAGGCCTGGCCCTGGGCGAAGCGGATCGGGGCGTCTCCGGCGTAGCGCACGTGCTCGAAGTAGGCCGACGTGGTGCCGACCACGCGGTAGCCGCGGTAGGAATCGCCGAGCGAGACAGGCACCGCCCAGGCCACCCCGCGCTGCGCGGCGATGGCCTCGAAGCTGGTCCAGCTCAGGTTGCCGGTCGGCTCGCCGAGGCGGAACACGGCGTAGAGCATGAGCTGCACCGGATGCGCGCGCGCGCCGACGATCAGGTCGGTGCCGGAGACGGTGCGCAGGAAGGAGGCCTGCGCATCCTGGCGCAGGCGCTCGACGCCGATGAAGAGCAGCACGCTGGCGGCGATGGTGAGCACGGTCAGGCCGGCGGTCAGGCGCCGGTTCCACAGGCTGGCGGCGGCCAGGCGCAGCAGGGCGCTCATGCGGCCTCCGCGCGGCGGTTGAGTTCGGGCAGGGACAGCTCGGCGTCGAAGCGCGCGGCCAGGCTGCGGTCGTGGCTGACGAAGAGCAGGGCGCTGCCGGCCGCGCCGCATTCGGCGAAGAGCAGGTCCATGAAGCCATCGCGGCTGTCGGCATCCAGCGCCGAGGTGGGTTCGTCCGCCATCACCAGCTCGGGCCGGCCGATCAGGGCGCGCGCCGCGGCCACGCGCTGCTGCTGGCCGACCGACAGCTCCAGCGCGCGGCGACGGGCGATGTCGGGCGCGTCCAGCCCCAGCGCGCGCAGCAGGCGCGCGGCCGATGCCTCCAGGCTGCCGTCCAGCGCGACCGCGCGCTGCGCGCGGCGGCGCGAGAAACGGCAGGGCAGCAGCACGTTCTCGCTCACCGAGAGAAAGGGCAGCAGGTTGAACTGCTGGAACAAGAAGCCGATGCGGTCGGCGCGCAGACGATCGCGCCGCCGCGCCGGCAGCGCGGTCAGGTCCGCATCGCCCAGCACGATGCGCCCGGCGCGCGGCGCCAGGGTGCCGGCGACCAGGTTCAGCAGGGTGCTCTTGCCGCTGCCGGAGGGACCGAACAGGAACAGGCTCTCCTGCGCGCCCAAGGCAAGCTCGGGCAGGTCGATCAGGTCCGCGCCGCGGCCGTAGCCGAAGCGGAGGTCTTCGATGCGGAGGACGTCGGCGCTGCGCATGGGCATCACGGGGGCGTGCACGAGTGCGTCGGGAGGTTCGCCGCGCACGCTACCATGCCGGCGTGAACGCGCCGCTCGCCCTCGACGCGCCGGTCGCGCCGGGGGCGCGACTGCTGCGCGGTTGCCTCGCCCTGCTGCTGGGGCTGGCCCTGCTGTGCCTGGTCGGGCCGTGGTTGTCGCCACACGATGCGCAGATGCCGGACTGGGAGGCGATCGCACAGCCGCCCTCGGCCAGCCACTGGTTCGGCACCGACGCGATCGGGCGCGACGTGCTGACCCGCGTGCTCGTGGGCGGGCGGCTTTCGCTCGGCATCGGCTTCGGCGCGGCGGCCATCGCGCTGCTGATCGGCCTGGGCTACGGCGCGCTCGCGGGCTATGCCGGCGGCGCGCTGGAGCGGCTGATGATGCGCGCGCTGGACGTGCTCTCGGCCCTGCCCTTCCTGCTGCTGGTGATCCTGCTGCTGACCCTGTTCGAGCGCTCGCTGCTGTTGCTGCTGGCGGCGATCGGCGGCTACGTCTGGATCGACCTGGCGCGCCTGGTGCGGGCCGAAGCCGCGCGCCTGCGCTCGGCCGCCTTCGTCGAGGCCGCGCGCGTGGCGGGCGCCTCGGGCGGGCAGATCCTGCGCTGGCACCTGATCCCCAACCTGCTGCCGCTGGCCCTGGTCTACCTCGGCCTGCTGCTGCCACAGGCGATCCTGGTGGAGAGCTTCCTGGGTTTCCTC
>JANJTY010000047.1 GCA_024710865.1 Lysobacteraceae bacterium
GATCGCGTAGCTCAGCACGGCGCGATCGCAGCTCGTCAGCCGCAGCCAGGCCTCGCCGATCGTTTCGGACGGCACCGCCGGTCCCTGCGCGAAACGGCCGCCGGACTGGCGCCGCACATCCAGCCGCACCTCGGCGGCGCCCGATTCGGTCTCGCCCACCAGGGTGAACCAGCGCTGCTGGGCGCGATCGGTGCCGCCGTCTTCGCCATAGGTGAACCAGGCGCCGCTGACCAGATCGGCCTCGGGCAGGAAATCGAGGTACAGGCCCTGGCCGCTGCTGGCCGGGTCGTACCAGGTGCCGCGCAGGCCGGGTTGGGCGACAGCGGCGGCCTCCTCGTCGCTCGGCGCGCGCAACACGCTGACTTCACCGGCGATGCCGTCGCCGAGCGGGGCATTGCTGGGCAGCAGGAAGCGGCCGTCGCCGAGGGGCTGGACACTCTGCGCGCCATTGAGCGATCCATCCAGCTGACCACCGATGGCACCGGGAAGCGTTTCGCGCAGCAGGTGGCGCCCGTCGTCCAGATCGAACAGGTCGAGCGTGGAACTCGAAGCGCTGATCGACGGCGGATAGCCCCGTGCTTCAACCACGGCCAGCAGCAGGCGGTCGCCGGAGACGGCAAGCTGGCGCTGGTTGGTCCAGGTCTGCGGTGGCATCCAGGTGCGGGTCCAGCGCGTCGTTCCCGTGCCCGAGTCGAGCGCGGCGACGCGCCACGCGCCGGCCTCGCGCCAGAGCAGGGCCTGAGCTTCGTCGTTGCCCGCGATCTGCAGCGCCTCCGCGTTGGTGACGTCGAACTGCGCCTCCCAGCGCGCATCGCCGTCCGGGCCGAGCCGCAGCGCGGCGATTCCGCTGCTGCCGGTGGTTGCGAGGAACACGCCGCCATCGGATGCTGGAATCAGCTGGATCAGGGAGAGGTGAGAGTCGAACCCGGCCGGAAGCGCGACACGCCAGCGCGATGCGAAGTCGGCATGCAGGGCCTGCAGCACGCGGCGGCCGTCCGCTTCTTCGCCAATCCAGACGTAGCCGCCGCCGGCAAGCGCGCTGCGTGCGCCCCGACGCACGAGCGAGGCCAGTGCCTCGATCGGCATCGGTGGCCCGAGTTCGCCTTCGGCCGTCACCCACTGCAGCTGCGCGTCTCCGATCACGAGCGGCAGGCGACCATCGGCATCCAATCGTGCGGCGGGGATGGGCCATCCCTGGGTCTCAAGGCCTGGTTCGAACCGCGGTGACCCAGTCTGCGGATCGAAGCAGGAAAGGCCGACCCGGACGCTGCCGAAGGGAGTGCTCGCTGCGCACACCCGATCCGGGCCCGCGAGGATTCGCCAGACGCCACCGGGCTCCCACAGCGGGGCTGGGTGTCCGACTGAGGGCAGCGTCGTCCGCCACAGCGCGGTACCCGACGCATCGAGACGCAGGAGCGTGGGCCGCAGCGCGAAGTCGTCTTCGAACACGGCATAGCTCGACTCGCCCACCGCCAGCGCCGCGCGCGCCAGCCAGGTTCCGCCGACCTGCAGTGGATCCATCGCGGCATCGAGCCCTGGGTCGGTGGGGTGCAGCAGGTGGAGTCCGTCGCAGCCCAGCGCGACAAATCCGCTTTCGAGCTGAAGGCTGCTCGCGAAGCAGGCATCGGATTCGGCGGAGACCGCGCGCAGCACGCCGGGCCGACCCACTGGATCGCGGCCCACCAACTGGCGCGCACCGATCAGCCACCAGATGCGTTCTGCTGGCTCGGCTACGCTGGGCACGGGCGTCGGCCGGTTCAGCACGGCGAGCGCGCCGGTCACCGGAAGTGCGACCTGATCGCGGTCCTGGCCGTCGGGACCGATCCGCAGCAGGCGCCCCGGTTCGCCCAGCCAGGCATCCTCGCCCTCGGCCACCAGCGAGCGACCGTCCGGGAACCGCTCGGTGAAGGCGCGCCGCCAGCGCTCCTGGCCGGTGCCGGTGACGCGCAGCGCGACCGCCCCACCGACCTCCGATTCGACCAGCAGCAGGGCATCGCCATCGGGTGTCGCGGTGACGGTCGGTCTGCCTGCAGCCTGCAGGACGCGCGTCCATTGCACTCCCGCTTCGCCGATCCGCACCAGGCGTATGGCCATGTCCGAGGCGAAGGCCGCGAAGGCCGCGCGCGCGTCTGGCGCATTGGCCAGCACCGGCAGCGTGGTGCCGGACTCGCTGTGGACCAGCACTGGCGTGCAATCGGGGTCCAGACGGTACACACGGATCTGCTGCGCGCCGGCATCGCGCACGGCCACGTACTCGCCGCCGCCGGCATCCGGGCCGCCGTCAAGGCCGCTCTGCAGCGCGGCATAGGAGGCCAGGCCGGCGTCGTACCGGCGCAGGTCTCCGAAGCTGGAGAGCGCGTCGCGCCGGCACAGGCGGCGCGGATCGACCACGAGGCTGAAGTCGTGCGGCACCTGATCGAGATCGGGCATGCTCCAGGGGCGCGTGAGCCGACCACCCACGCTGCCGTAGTGGCCGGGCACACCGGCCAGCGGTCCGCCCAGGCGCTGCCCTTGGGCGTCGAAGCGCAGGCCCCGTGCGCCCGCTTCCGCGCCCCCCGCCAGGAAGCCGCCGCCTTCCATCGGGTGCAGCGAGCGCCCCTGCAGGTAACTGCTGCCCTCGGGCGCCAGCCGCATCCGCCACTCGATCGGCGGCGCGGACGCATCCGTCGCTGCCCCTGCCAAACCCGCGCCGCCAGAGGCGCTGGATACCAGGGCCAGCGCGAGAAACGCGCGCAGGCCCGGCCGATCTGCCGGTATTGCCGTCATGGCTGGTCACTCCGTTGTCCGCATTGTCAGGAGACGGGACCGTGGACGGTCCTCTGTTCTCGGTGAAACCCCGGGCGAGGGCGCGCCCGATGCGGACAGGGTTTAGCACAGGCCCACGGACGCCGGCAAATGCGCGCGGCGGGGGGCTTGGTATTCGCGGGGTATGCGGATCGATTCGACCGCGCGCTGCGATCCGATTGCGCGGAATCAGGTGTCCAGCGCCACCCGTTCGAATCCGGTGGCGCGCGCATGGCCATGCGCCGCCTCGCCCGCGCGCGGCTGCGGGTAGTCCTGCAGGCGGTCGATCAGGCAGGTTTCCATGCCCGCCTCGCGCGCGGCATCGAGGTCCTCCACCACATCCGAGAGAAACAGGATGTCAGCGGGCGCGAATCCGATCGAG
>JANJTY010000102.1 GCA_024710865.1 Lysobacteraceae bacterium
CCGCTTCTGCGGCCGCCCGACCCGGTCCAGGAAGGCGTTGAACGCGGTTTCGGCGCGTGCGCGCAGGGGACCGATGTGCTGCCGGGTCGAAGCCTGCAGGGCTGGGCACTGCGGATCGATGCCGGCCTGGGCCAGATCCTCGCGGTAGGCCGGATTGCCCAGCCAGCGTTCGATCAGGGCCTGGTCGACCTCGGGGTGGAACTGGAAGCCGTAGGCCGAATCGCCGTAGCGGAAGGCCTGCTGTTCGCAGCCGCTGCCACGCGCCAGCTGGGTGGCCGAGGTGGGGATCTCGAAGTGGCAGCCGTGCCACTGGAACACGTCGGTGTCCGGCGCCAGCGGCGCCAGCACCGGGTCGGTGCGCCCGGCCTCGGTGGCCTCGACGCGGTGCCAGCCGATCTCCGGCCGCCCCATGCGGCGCACCGGGGCGCCCAGGACGTGCGCCAGCAGCTGCGCGCCCAGGCAGATGCCGAGCACCGGCTTGTCGGCCTTCAGGGCCTGTTCGATCGCGCGCAGTTCGAAGCGCAGGTGGGGGCGGGCGTGCTGGTCCTCGACGTTCATCGGGCCACCCAGCACGATCAGGCCGCGGTAGCGGTCGAGCGCGGGCTCGGCGTCGGGGTGGCGTTCGAAGTTGACGAAGCGGATGCGGTGGCCGCGGCGCCGGATCAGCGGGTCGAGCGTGCCGAGCGGCTCGGCGGCGACGTGCTGGAAGACGAGCAGGCGGGACATGGCCCCATTCTGGCGCTGCGGTCTGCCCTGCTGCAACGCAACACGCCCCCGCGCCAAGCGGCGCGGGGGCGTGGCGGGGACAGAAATCAGCCGCCCAAGCCGCGACGCTGCAGCAGCGGCTGGATGTCCGGATCGCGTCCGGCGAAGTCGCGGAACAGCTGCATGGCGTCCTTGCTGCCGCCGCGCGAGAGCAGGGTGCTGCGGAAGTGGTCGCCGTTCTCGCGCTTCAGGCCGCCGTTGCTCTCGAACCACTTCACGCTGTCGGCGTCCAGCACCTCGCTCCAGATGTAGGAGTAGTAGCCGGCCGAGTAGCCGCCGATGATGTGCGAGAAGTAGGTGGTGCGGTAGCGCGGCGGCACCGGCGCGAAGTCCAGGCCGTAGCGCTTGAGCGTCTCGGCCTCGAACGCGACCACGTCGGCCGGCACCTGGTCCGGGCCGAGCTGGTGCAGGGCCTGGTCGATGACGGAGGCGGCGAGGTACTCGGTGGTGGCGTGGCCCTGGTTGAACTGCTCGGCCGCCAGCACCTTGTCCAGCATCGCCTGCGGGATCGGCTCGCCGGTCTGGTAATGGGTGGCGTAGTTGGCCAGGATGCTCGGCCAGGTCGCCCACATCTCGTTGACCTGCGACGGGTACTCGACGAAGTCGCGCGGCACGGTGGTGCCGGCGAAGCGCGGGTAGGTCACGTCCGAGAACATGCCGTGCAGGGCGTGGCCGAACTCGTGGAACAGGGTGGTGACCTCGTCGAAGGTGAGCAGGGTCGGCTCGCCTTCGCCCGGCTTGGGGATGTTGAGGTGGTTGCCGACCACCGGCTTGGTGCCGAGCAGGTCGTTCTGCTGCACGTAGGCGTTCATCCAGGCACCGCCGCGCTTGCTCGGGCGGGCGTAGAAGTCGCCGATGAAGATCGCCAGCTGGCTGCCGTCGGCGTCGAACACGTCCCACACCCGCACGTCCGGGTGATACACCGGCAGGTCGGTGCGCTCCTTGAAGCTCAGCCCGTAGAGCTGGTTGGCGGCCTCGAACACGCCCTTCACCAGGACCGAGTCTATTTCGAAGTAGGGACGCAGGGCCTCGGCGTCGAGGTCGTAGCGCTGCTTGCGCAGCTTCTCGGCATAGAAGTCCCAGTCCCAGGCCGCAAGCTCGAAGTCGCCGCCCTCGGCCTCGATGATCTTCTGCATGTCGGCAGCCTCGCGCCGGGCATTGGCGACCGCCGCCGGGGCCAGGCGCTGGAGCATGCCGTTGACCGCCTCGGTCGTGGCCGCGGTGGCGTCCTCGAGCACGTAGGCGGCGTGGGTCGGATAGCCCAGCAGGTTGGCGCGCTCGGCGCGCAGCGCCACCACCTTGGCCATGATCCCGCTGTTGTCGTACTCGCCGCCGCGGCTGCCGCGGGTGAGCGAGGCCTCGAAGATGCGCTGGCGCAGGGCGCGGTTCTTGAGCGAGGCCAGCGGCGGCTGGCCCGTGGTGTTCTGCAGGGCGATCAGGAACTTGCCCTCCTGGCCGGCCTTCTTGGCGGCTTCGGCGGCGGCCGAGATGGCCTCCGCCGAGAGGCCGTCGAGCTCTTCGCGCGTTTCGACCAGCACGCCCGACGCGTTCACTTCGGCCAGGACGTTCTGGCTGAAGCGGGTCTGCAGGGTGGCCAGCTCGGCGTTGATGGCCTTCATGCGCTCCTTCTGCGCGTCGTCGAGGCGGGCCCCGGCGCGCACGAAGTCGATGTAGTAGCGCTCCAGCAGGCGCACCGACTCGGCGTCCAGGCCGAGCGCATCGCGGTCCTTGTGCAGCGCTTCGATCCGGCCGAACAGGGCGGCATCCAGGAAGATCGCGTCCTGGTGCGCGGCCAGCTTGGGCGAGAACTCCTTCTGGATCGTCTCGAGGGTCTCGTTGGTGTCGGCGCCGGAGAGGTTGAAGAAGATGCGGGTCACGCTGCCCAGCGACTGGCCGGAGCGCTCCAGCGCAACGATGGTGTTGTCGAAGGTGGCCGGCTCGGCCGCGCTGGCGATCGCGGTCACTTCCCTGCGGTGCTCCGCCATCGACTGCTCCAGCGCCGGCCCGAAGTCCTCGCTGCGGATGCGGTCGAAGTGCGGGTAACCCAGCGGCAGGGTGCTCGGGACGAGCAGGGCGTTCGCGGCCGGCTGCGCGGCGGGCTCGGCTGCGGCTGGCGCATCGCCAGCGGCGGGTGCCGGTGGGCTCGACGGGCTGCAGGCGACCAGCGGCAGGCTGAGGGCGGAGGCGAGGGCAAGGGCAAGGCGTGAACGCATCGAAACGGCATCCAGGTGAAGGGCGACCGGCGAGGTTAGCCGAATCCGGCGCGGGCTGCCCGTGACCATCGGCACAAGCCGGCTCACGAGTCCCAATCGAGGCGACCATCGATCACGGTGCAGGTCTGGCCGCCGACCCAGACGCCGTCCGACTCGATCAGCACCTCCAGCCGCGCGTCGCGCCCAAGCTCGCGTCCCTGGCTGACGCGGTAGCCCCGTGCGAGGCTGCCGCCGGGCTCGTCCAGCGCCAGATAGGCGGCCACCAGGCCGTTCGCGGCACCCGAGGCGGGATCCTCCACGATGCCGACACCAGCCGGAAAGGCCCGAACCACCAGCTCGAACTCCGGATCGCGGCTGCGTGCGAAGACGCACAGTCCCAGGCTGTCGCTGGCGCGCGCCAGTGCGGCGATGGCGGCGTGGTCGGGCCGCCAGGCGCGCAGTTCGGCCTCGTCCGCCAGTTCCGCGAGCCACCAGCGGCGGCCGCCCTCCACCAGCGCGGCGCCCAGCGCTC
>JANJTY010000104.1 GCA_024710865.1 Lysobacteraceae bacterium
GTGCTGCGCGAGCATTTCGCCGACCGCAAGGCCGTGTTCGAGATCGGCAGCGGCACCGGCCAGCACGCGGTGCACTTTGCCGCCGCGCTGCCGAAGCTGCGCTGGCAGACTTCGGACGTCGCCGAGAACCTGCCCGGCATCCGCATGTGGCTGAAGGAAGCGGCGCTGCCGAACACACCGGCGCCAATCGCCTACGACGTCAACGATCCGCCGCCGGCCGGCGAATACGACGCGGTGTTCAGCGCCAACACGCTGCACATCATGGGCTGGAAGGAGGTCGAGCGGATGTTCGCAGCGCTGCCGAAGCTGACCCGGCCGGGCGCGCTGCTGGTGATCTACGGGCCGTTCAACTACGAGGGCCAGTACACGAGCCCGAGCAACGCGCAGTTCGACGAGGCCCTGAGGAGCGGCAACCCGAAGCGCGGGATCCGCGACTTCGAGGAGGTGGACGCGCTGGCGGCCGCCGTGGGGTTCACGCTGAAGGAGGACTATCCGATGCCGGCGAACAACCGCTGCATCGTCTGGAAGCGGGGTTGAGAAAGGCCGAGAGCATTTGATCGGGGGGTCGGATTTGCCTACAATTGCGCCTCCCTCCCCCAGGGGCGGCTAGCTCAGCGGTAGAGCACTGCCTTCACACGGCAGGGGTCACAGGTTCGAACCCTGTGCCGCCCACCAATCACACCAAGCAGACGAGCCACTCTCAGCGAGAGCGCTCCCTGACTTTCTGGCTGTCGTGTCCAAAAAGTATCCAAAACCGCAGTCGGACATGAAAGAGCCGCCCGAAGGCGGCTGTAACGATCTACCGAGGGGTTCCGCTGCGACAGTACGATGACTTCCTGCGCCGCTGCCCGATCATGCAGATTCGAGAATGCGCAGGTCGATGTGCAGGCCGGCCGCGGCCGCCATGTTCACCAGCGCATCGAGTCCGAACAGGTTGATCTTGCCGCGCATGAGGTCGGAAACGCGCGGTTGCGTGACACCGAACACCTTGGCGGCCTGCGACTGGCTCAGACCCGCACGGGCGATATGCTCCTTCAGCGCGATCATGAGCACCGAACGCAGCTTCATGTTCGCCGCAGCCTCGGAGGAGTCTTCGATGGCATCCCATACGCTGCCGAACCGTTGCTTGCTCATTTGCCCATCTCCTTCAACAACTCGCGGTAGCGTTTGCCCGCCAGATCCAGATCGGCCTTGGACGTCTTGTCCGTCTTTTTCTGGAAGCAGTGAAGCACGTACACGGCATCGGCGAACCTCGCGACATACACCACGCGAAAGGTGCCGGCCTCGTCCCAAATGCGAATCTCCTGAACACCTCGCCCGACCGAGGACAGCGGCTTCCAGTCGTCCGGTTCCCGGCCGCGCTGCACCCGGTCGATCTGATGCCCCGCCGCACGCCGAGCATCGACAGGAAAAGCGCGCAGGTCATCGAGTGAACTTCCCCGGAACTCGACGGGCTTTAGTCCGTTCACGGGAGCTAGTATACAAAATTTTGTATGGCTGCGCAAGGAAAGCCTGAGCGCGTGCAGAATTTGGTGAACGCCTCGACGAAATCCTCGCGGCGATGCCGCAGAACATCGGCGCTTCTGCCCGGGGAAAGAAGGACGCGCCACGCGGTTCTATCGTGGAACGGCGTGACACCACGCCCACCCTCGCCGACCTCGACAAGAAGCTGTCGGTCAACCGCCGTTGGGCGAGGCCTACTAGCGAAGCGATGTGGGTGCCGGCTCGAAACGCTGGTCAGTCCGGCACATCAGGCGCCACGCGTGCGCCGACCGCTCACCCTTCGAACACAAACCCCTTGGCAGCCCGATAGAGCTGTGCGGGCCGGTGCACGCCGCGCTCGAACCCGCCGGTAACCTCCTCGAGAGAGTCCTCGCCTTTGAGCCGGCGACGAAACGAGCTCTTCTCCAGTTCGCGCCCCACGATCGCCTCGACCGTCTTCTGCAAGCCCGTGAGCGTGAACTGCGGCGGCAGCAAGTGCAACGGCAATGCGTGGCGCTCCACCTTCGCGCGCAGCTTTGCAAGCGCCGCGGCAACGTGCTGCGAGTGATCGAAGGCCAGCGCAGTTCCCGGGCGGTGGGCATCCCGCCACGACACCGCCTCGGTCTTCGACCCGGCGACGGCCGGCACCTGATCGAGCGGCAGGAGCGCATAGAAGAGCACGTCGACGGACCAGCCACGGGGATCGCGATCGGGGCCGCTGTAGGTCGCAACCTGCGCCAGGTACGGCACCGACAGCTGCGTCTTCTCGCGCAGGATGCGACGCGCCGTGTCTTCGAGGCTTGCGTCGAGATCGGGCCTCAGCAGGCCGCCTGGCAGCGCCCAGCGTCCCCGCTCGGGCTCGTTGGCGCGCTTTACGAGCAGCACCCGCAGTCGTTCGCGTTCGATGCTGAAGAGCGCGATGTCGGCGGAGACGAGCGGAAAGAGCTGCCTGCGGTCCGAGGGTTGCGGATTCGACATAGTTGCACTTCGCCAAGAAGTGATGGATAATAGTGCTATTGTGCCACTAAGGAAGAAGAAGTGAGCTACGACATCATCGGCGACTTCATCGATCGCGGCCTCAAGCGTCGCGCGCGGCCTTGAGTCGGCGAACGGCCGGGTCTATCGTGCCGGAAGCGTCCTGCACGACGAGAGCAGTGACCCACGGCCAGGAGGCCAGCATGACCGAGCCGCAAGCCACGAGTCGCGCCCAGGTGGCGCGTTTCGATGCCGCCGCCGCGACCTGGGAAGACGACCCCGTGCGCACGGCGCTCGCCCGGGCGGTCGCGGGCGCGATCCTCGAGTCCGTCCCCCTCTCGGGCAGCGAGCGCGCGATGGAGTTCGGCTGCGGCACCGGACTGGTCACCGGATTGCTCGCACCCTCCGTCGGGCACGTGCTCGCGACGGACAACTCGGCGGGCATGCTCGACGTGCTGCGCCGCAAGCTGCGCGAATTGGGAATCCGCAACGTCGAACCGCTGGAAGCCGATCTCGCGCAGCGGATGCCGGCGGGGCCTTTCGACTTCGTCTTCAGCAGCATGACCCTCCACCACATCGAGGACGTCGCGGGCCTGATCGCGCGCGTGCACGAGGTGCTCGCGCCCGGCGGCCGGATCGCCTTCGCTGATCTGGCGAAGGAGGACGGCAGCTTTCACGGGCCCGACGTGCCCGGCGTGATGCATCACGGGTTCGAAGCGGCGGAACTCACGGACTGGCTCGAAGCTGCCGGGTTCGTCGATGTGTGCGCGCGCGTCGCGCACCGGATCCGCAAGACGCGGGCGGACGGATCGGCGCGCGAGTATCCGGTGCTGCTGGTGACTGCGCGGCGTGCCGCCCTGCCCTAGACAGAATTCCACGCGCACGACATCGGGGCGGCTTATCAGGCCATTGTCCGGACAGATACAATGGTGCCATCCCGAATCCGAAGTCGAACCCCATGAGCGCCCCGAATCTGTCCAAGACCGAACGCATCGATGTGCGCGCCAGCAGTTCCGTCAAGCAGCTGTTGCAGGAAGCCGCGCGCGCCTGCCACAAGAACGTCAGCGAGTTCCTGCTCGACGCGGGCGTGACGGCGGCTGCGCAAACCCTGGCTGACCGTCGCCAGTTCACTCTGGACAAGGCGCAGTGGCAGGCGTTTCAGGAAGCCCTGGATCGCCCGGTGCAGGTCAAGAAGCGACTGAAGAAGCTGCTGCGTGAGCCCGGGGCGCTGGATTGAGTGGTGGCTATTTGCCCGTTCGCAAGCTCGCGGCAACGGATCGGGTCGACGGCTTCGACTGCGGCCAGGGCGCGCTGAACCAGTTCCTGCAGCGCTATGCGCTGGTCAACCAGAAGGCGGGCAGCGCGCAGACGTATGTCTGCTGCCACGACGAAGGGGTGGTCGGTTTCTACAGCCTCGCGGTCGGCAGCGTCGATCCGGCGTCTGCGCCGTCGCGGGTCATGAAGGGCTTGTCCCGCCACCCGGTACCGGTGATGCTCCTGGCGCGGCTGGCGGTGGATTCGGCGCATCGGGGCAAGGGGCTCGGCCGGGCCCTGCTCAAGGACGCCCTGCTGCGCACGGCGCAGGCTGCCGACATCGCGGGCATCCGCTGCCTGCTGGTTCACGCCAAGGACGACGCGGCGCGGCAGTGGTACGAAAGCTGGGAGTTCGAGCCCAGCCCGACCGACCCGTACCACCTGTTCCTGTTGCTGAAGGACTTGAAGGCCATCCTGGGCGGCGCGGCCTGAGCACTGCCGCTCACCCAGCGCGTGCGCTCGGCTGCGAGCGCCTGATCGCACCGGACCAGCCTGCCCGATCGCCCCCTCGACATCCGCGCGCCGATAATGGCGCCACCTACATCCGAGTCGAACTTCCGCCGATGAACGTCCCCATCCTGCACCCGCTCGACCGCGCCACCCGCCTCGTGCGCAACGCCGATCACTCGCTGACCGGGCGCACCGACCCGGCCTACGCCAACATGGTCGGCCCGTTCGGCGGCGTCACCGCGGCAACGATGCTGAATGCCGCGCTCACACACCCGGAGCGCCTGGGCGACCCGGTCGCGCTGACCGTCAACTTCGCCGGGCCGCTCGCCGACGGCGAGTTCACGATCGCCGCGGCGCCCGCGCGCACCAACCGGTCGACGCAGCACTGGTCGATCACCGCTACCCAGGGCGACGGCATCGCCACGACCGCGAGCGCGGTCTTCGCGCTGCGCCGCGAGACCTGGTCGTCGACCGAAACCGGCTTTCCGCAGGTGCCGCCCGCGGCCTCGCTGCAGCGGATGCAGGCCAGCCGGCTTCCGGAATGGACCCGGCGCTACGACATGCGCTTCATTCGCGGCGGCTGGCCCGACGGCACGAAGCCGGCCGACGACCTCGATTCGGTCAGCACGCTGTGGATCCGCGACGATCCGCCGCGCCCGCTGGACTTCCTGTCGCTGGCGGCGATCTGCGACTCGTTCTTTCCCCGGGTCATAATCCGCCGGCCGCGATGGGTGCCCGCCGGAACCGTGTCGCTCACCACCTACTTCCACGCCGACGCGAAGCGCCTGGCCACCGAAGGGGAACGGCCGGTGTTGGGCACTGCGCGCGCCTCGCACTTCGGCCTGGGCTATCACGACCAGTCGGCCGAGATCTGGAGCGAGGACGGCGCACTGCTCGCAACGAGCCACCAGGTCGTCTACTACAAGGAGTAGCGGGAACCGGCGGCGAGGAAGGCCGGGCAGCGCGATCCGGGCGAGTCCGCCCGCCTTCGGGGAGCCCGACCAGGCCTACTCCGTCC
>JANJTY010000123.1 GCA_024710865.1 Lysobacteraceae bacterium
CTGCCGCTCGACCATGCGCATTTTGGTTCCATCCTGCGCGAGAGCCTGCGCGCCACGGCCGCCTTCCGCACCGCCGCGGCACGCTTCGCGGCGCGGGTCGAGGACGTGCTGACCGTGCGCCTGCCGTTCGAGCCGGACAGCAACCTGGTCTGCCTGGCGATGAACCCGGTCGGCAACCGCAGCCTGCGCCAGATGAACCGCTTCGTCGCCGGCCTGTTCCAGTCGCTGCGCGCCGACCCGCGCGCGCCGCTGCAGTCACGGGAGTTCTTCGGTTCGATCACCCGCCTCGATCCAGCCGTGCTGGGCGAGCGCGACACCGGCACCCTGCTGCAGACCCTCGACCTGGATGCGGCCAGCCTCGATGCGGGCGCCGAGGACAGCGATCGCTTCACCATCCTGCGCCACACCCTGATGAATCCCTTCCTGATCGACGAGGAGAACGGCATCAGCTACATCGAGCGCTATTTCGAGTACCTGGAGGCCCAGGTGCGCGCCCGCCTGCCGGTCGCCGCGCTGGCTTGACTTCGCTGCCTTCGCCGCCATGCTCTGTGCACGGGGCGGGCGGCGGAATGCGGGTGTACCGCCTGCCGCCACCGCGGCACTGGCCCCATCCAGAAGAACGGGGGAATCGCATGGGGAACGCGTCCGCTAGCGAGGGGCGAGATGACGCACACCGGAGGCGCGGCGGGAGGCATGCATGACGCCTGAGGACCGCCTGCACCTGCCGGGCACGGCGCTGTGGCGTTCGGTCTTCCTCGGCCGCGCGCTCGATCCCGCCCAGCACGCCTTCCAGCGCGAGCTGATGCGACGGCGGGTGCGCGCCCTGGCCCTGGTGCTGGCGGTGGCGATCCCGGCCTGGATTCCGTTCGACTTGATCGGCATGGGCGCCGATGGCCTCACGGTCTCGGTGCTGGCGCGTCTTGCCCTGGCCGCGCTGGCGCTGGGCGTGGCGCAGGCCCTGCGCCGTCCCGAGCGCGCCGGCTGGGCCCTGCCCCTGCTGGCCCTGCTGGTGCTGCTGCAGTGCCTTGGCTTCTGCGCCGCGCACGCCCTGCTCAATGGCGGCGGCCACCACCGCCTGATCGAGCTGGGCTATGCCCTCTTTCCCTTCGTGGTGATGGCGCAGCTCGCGCTGTTTCCGCTACCCGTCCTGCATGGCCTTGTGCTGGGCCTGCCGCTGCTGCTGATCCGCGCCGCTGCGCTGATCTGGCTGCCCGAGGCCGAGAGCCTGCATCACGTCGCCGACCTCTGGCTCATGCTGCTGCTGATGCTGGTGGCGCTCTGGGCCGCAGCGGCCCAGCTGGCCCTGCTGCTGGGCCTGGTCGATGCGCGGCGGGACGCCTCGCATGACGCCCTCACCGGTCTTGCCAACCGCCGCGCCGCGCTCGACCGGATGCGTGCCGAGGCGGCGCGCGCCGCGCGCGAACGCCAGCCGCTTTCCGTGCTGATGCTCGACCTCGACCGCTTCAAGCGCATCAACGACCAATGGGGCCACGCCACCGGCGACGAGGTGCTGGTCGCCACCGCCGGCATCCTGCGCAGCGAGCTGCGCGGCGCCGACCTCGGCGTGCGCTTCGGCGGCGAAGAGTTCCTCGCCATCCTGCCCGGCACCGATCTCGAGGCGGCCTGCCACGTCGCCGAGCGCATCCGGCAGCGCGTGGCGGCCTGCGCCCTGCAGACCCGCGCCAGCCCCGAGCCGATCCGCTTCACCCTGAGCATCGGCGCCGCCAGCCTGCAGCACGGCGAATCACCGGAGGCGCTGGTCGAACGCGCCGATGCCGCGCTCTACCGCGCCAAGGAAGGCGGACGCGACCGGGTCGAGGCCGATTCACCTGCGGCGGTGGCGGCATGAGCGCGGTCGGCAGCGCGGGCGCGGTGCTGATCGTCGGCGGGCGCGGCGCCATGGGGCGGCTGTTCGCGCGGCTGTTCGCCGAGGCCGGCTTCGAGGTGCGGGTGCTGGAGCCGGAGGACGAAGCGCGCGCGGTGGAGCTGGTCGCAGGCGTGGCGCTGGTCCTGGTCGCGGTGCCGATCGACCGCACCCTGGCGCGCATCGCCAGCCTGCCGCCGCTGCCGCGGGGCTGCGTGCTGGCCGACCTCACCAGCATCAAGCGCGCGCCGCTGGCGGCCATGCTCGCCGCCCACCCGGGGCCGGTGGTAGGCCTGCATCCGATGTTCGGGCCGGACGTCGCCGCTCTGCGCAACCAGGTGATCGTGGTCTGCCAAGGGCGCGAGCCTTCACGCTGCGCCTGGCTGCTCGACCTGCTGCGCGATCAGGGCGCGCGCCTGTGCGAGGAGAGCGCCGAGGCGCACGACCAGGCGATGCAGGTGATCCAGGCCCTGCGCCACTTCACCACCATCGCCTACGGGCTGTTCCTGCAGCACGAGCAGGCCGACCTGGCGCGCCTGCTGCGCCTCTCCTCGCCGATCTACCGGCTCGAGCTCGGCATGGTCGGCCGCCTGTTCGCGCAGGATCCGGCCCTCTACGCCGACATCATGCTGAAGGCCGAGGACCTGCCGGCCCTGGTCGAGCGCTACCGCGACGGGCTCGACGATCTGCTGGACCTGCTCAAGCGTGGCGACCGCGCCGGCCTGATCGAACGCTTTGATGCTGCGCGCGTGCACTTCGGCGACCTGGCGCCGACCTTGATGGAGGAGAGCCGCGAGCTGCTGCGGCGGATGGCCTCGCGCGACTGAACCCAGATTCCGCAGTCGACCGCATCCCGCTTGGGTGCGACCCGCTGATGCACACGGAGTTGGACCAGGAGCCTGCGCGGCTTACGTGGCCGGGCCGCCGGAGCTCGCCGCCGGAGCGGTGGGCACCTGCAGCTCCACCCGGCGTCGACTGCCTTCGCGCACCAGCTCCAGCGCGACGCGCTGCCCGGCATCGAACCCGCGTAGTCGCCCGACCGCCTCGCGCGGGGTGTCGACCCGCTCGCCGGCAACCGCTTCGATGACATCGCCGGCCTCCAGGCCCTCGGGCGTAGCGGCGCCGGTCAGCACCAGCACGCCGCGCTCGACCCCGAAGTAGCGCCCAAGGGCCGCGTCGACCCGGGCCAGGTTGAGTCCCTGCCACTGCTCGGACCTAGCCAGGTCGGACTGCGCCGCGGGCGAATCGGCGAGCACCGCATCGGCCCGCGCGAGGTCGGCCAGCGCCGCGGCCAGTTCGGCGCTGAGCCGCGTCATTTCGCTGTCCTGGGCCGATGCCGGGGCGCTGCCGGCGGGTGCCGCCTGCGCCACCAGCCCCACGCGACGCGACACGCCCTCGCGCTCGATCGACAGCGCAACCGGCTGGCCGGCGCGCAGCGACACCGCATGTTCACGGACCCGTTCCAGCGCCGTCGCGCCATCGGACGGAAGCGGCTCGTCGTCCAGCGCCAGCAGCCGATCTCCCGGACGCAGCCCGGCGCTGTCGGCCGGGCTGCCGAGCGCCACGGCATCGATGCGAAGCCGCCCGTCTGGCGCGGGCGACACGACCAGGCCCATGCTGGCCTGCGGCCGCGCTTCGGCCTCCGTCGCCGCCTTGGCCTCGGCGTAGGCCATGGACGCCGCCTGCAGGCGGGCGCGCGACTCAACCAAGGCCTGGCGTGCGGTTTCGACCGCTTCGCGCTGACGTGCCGCCGCTTCGAGGCGCTGGCGCAGGCGTTCGACGCGCTGCCCCGCACGGCGGTCGTCATCGCGATGCGAGCGCAGCGACTCGCGCTGATCGAGCGACTCGCTGCCGCGCGAGCCCATCTGGGCCTGCGTCAGTGTCGGCAGCAGCAGGGCGGTGGTGAGCAGGGTGGTGAGCAGGATCTTCATGGCTATGCTCCTTGGCAGGGTCAGAACCGGGCGACCGCGGGGGCGGCATCCGGGGTGGATGGGTTGGCCACGTGGCGGCGCGCATCGTCCAGCTGCACGAAGGCCTGCAGCAGGGCGACGCGCAGCCGCAGCAGTTCGATGCGGCGGACCGGCGTCAGCGCATCGCGCGACAGCTCGGCGTCGATCAGGCCCAGACGCTCCTCCAGCGCCAGGTCCAGCATCACATCGCCGGCGCTGGCGACGGCCGCCTCACGCCGCGGCTGCAACTCCGCTTCGAGGCGCGACGAGGCCTGCTGCAGCTCGCGCTCGATATCGCCACGGGCCAGCGGCGCGGAATCCGGCGTGGCGGAGTCGCGCAGCGCCGGCAAAGCCAATGCGAGCGCGGCCAGGCTCGCCGCTGCTGCCAGCCAGACGCCGAAGCGTTGCCGACGCGCGCGTCGGACCTGCCCGAGCAAGGCTGGCAAGGCACTGCTGCCCGGAGTATCGAGCGGCAAGCGGCGCAGGGCATCGCCGACAGCGATGCCGGGGGCGTGGCGGTGGGCGTCAGGCATGGTGGACCTCGATCCGGATGGAGAGCAGTTCGCGCAGACGGCGCACGCCGCGCGCAACCTGCGATTTGGAGAAACTCTGCGTGCGACCCAGCCGCGCCCCGATTTCCTCATGGGTGAAGCCTTCGGCGTGGTAAAGCCAAAGCACGCTGCGGGTAAGGTCGGGCAGGCAGGCCAGGGCTTCGGCCAGCCGACCGGCATCGGCCGCGGCGGGCGGCAGCAGCAGGTCCGCATCTTCGATCTCCTCCGACGGCTCTTCTTCGACCGACAGCCCGGCCCGCTGCTGGCGCAGCCGCATGAGCGCGGTGTTGAGCGCGATCTGGCGCAACCAGCTCCAGAACGGCGCCTCGCCGCGGAAGTCGTGCAGCCGCCTGTGCATTTGCAGCATGGTTTCCTGCAGAGCGTCTTGCGCCTCCTCGCGCCCGCCCAGCAGGCGCAGGGCGAGGGTGAACACCGGACGTTCGAACCAGCGGTAGATCTGGGTAAAGGCCGCCTCTTCGCCGCGTTGCGCGCGCCGCAGGAGGCTGTCCGGTACGTCGATGGCGAAGTGGGATGCAGGGCTCATATACGGAGAGGATGCATCGTTCCGGAAAACAGTCGCAGCGGAAGCTGGGGGGCACCGCATCGGCGCCTGATCCTGATCAAGACGCAGAGGACGGCTGACCACCAGAATGAACCTGAGACAGGCCGCCCGCCGGGCGGCGCCAGGCGGAGGCGCACATGCCGGAGAACGAACTCGGAATCGTGGAGCTCCATTGCTACCTGAGCGCGCTGGACAGCGCCGCGCACGCGGTCGAGCAGGCCCTGGCCCTGCGTGCCGAGCCCGAGCTTGCGCACAGCGTGCAGGTCCTGCGTCAGCTGCTGGATCGTGGGGAGGCCGAACTGCAGCAGCGCTACGCCGAGCGTCCGTCCACTGCGACGGAACGCCGCGGCCTGGTGCTGGCCTGGCCACGGAAAGCCTGACAGGCAACCCCGGCGGCAGACGCCAGGCCGGCGCCTAGCCTGTGCCCCGTCGCGCGCGCAAGCGCTCGCGGTGCAGCAGGTAGATGCCGCTGGCGACGATGATGCCGGCGCCCAGCAGGGTGACGGCGTCGGGCAGCACCTGCCAGATCAGCAGGTCCAGGCCCAGGCCCCAGATCAGGGCGCTGTACTCGAGCGGCGCGATGACCGAGGCCTCGCCCTGGCGGAAGGCTTCGGTGATGGCGACCTGGCCGAGCGCGCCGGTCAGGCCCATGCCCGCGATCAGGCCGTAGTGGGCCGGGTCGATCGGCCGCCAGCCCGGCAGCGCCAGCGCGCCCGCGCCCAGCGCCATGAGGGTCAGCATCCAGAACACCATGGCCTGGGTGCTGTCGCTGCGCCCGAGGATGCGGACCGAGATCGCCGAGACCGCGTAGGCCGCCGCCGCGGTCAGCACCGACAGGCCGGCCAGCGTGGCGAGGCCCTCGCCCGTCGGCCGCAGCACCACCAGCACGCCGAGCAGGCCGACCGCGATCGCGGCCCAGCGCCGCGGCCCGACGTGCTCCTTCAGCAGCGGCACCGACAGCGCCGCGATCAGCAAGGGCGCGACGAAGAACAGGGCATAGGCGGTGGAGAGCGGCAGGCTGCGCAGGCCGAAGGTGAAGCAGGCCATCATCAGCACCGCCAGCGCGCCGCGCAGCAGGTGCAGCGACCAGCGCACCCGCAGCAGGCTGGCGAGGCCCACGCTGGCCATCACCCACACCAGCACCAGCGGCAAGGACGACAGCGCGCGCAGGGTGGCGACCTGCAGCGGCGAGTAGTGCGGCGAGAGCAGCTTCAGGATCGCGTCCATCAGCGCGAACAGGCCCACCGCCAGCAGCATGGCGACGGCGGCGCGGAGATTGTGGGTGCGGGTCATGCGGGCCGGTTCGCGGTGGCGGGGAGGCACGACCGGCTCAGCCGGCGAGCACGAAGCGTTCGAGCAGGTGCTGGACCAGGCCGCTGGCGATCCAGGAACCCAGCGGTATCAGCACGTAAAGGAGCGCGGTATGCAGGGCGCGGGTATCGAAGGGCCATTCGCGCACCGCGGCCAGGTGCCCGCGCAGCGCGATCCAGTCCGCCAGGCGGCCCGGCTCGACCATGGGCGGACGCGCCCGCGCCGCCTGGGCGATGCGCGCATCCAGATCGCGCAGTGCCGCGCGCTTGGCCTGACGGATACGGTCGCGCACGCCGCGCAGCGGCAGGGCGATGGCGACGCCGACCAGGGCCAGGGCCAGCGTCGCCACGCTGGCCAGCATCGGCGACAGGCCCTGATCCAGTGCGAACAGCCCGAACAGCGACAGGGCCCCGGCCACCAGCAGGCCGTTGGTCAGGCCCTGGTCGGTGAAGGGCCGCAGCGGTGCGGGATCGAACAGGTCGATCCCGGGCAGGGCGCGCGCGAGCTGCGACAGCTGGC
The DNA here is from genome assembly GCA_024710865.1 of Lysobacteraceae bacterium. GTDB lineage: Bacteria > Pseudomonadota > Gammaproteobacteria > Xanthomonadales > Xanthomonadaceae > JANJTY01. The sequence goes on from JANJTY010000123.1 coordinate 6,757, forward strand.
GCGAGACGTGCACCACGGCGTAGGCGAAGAACCCCAGCAGCACCCCGGCCGCCAGGCCCAGCAGGCGATGCCAGGCGATGGCGGGACTCCACGGGCGCGGATCCCACCACGCCAGCAGGCTGCCGGCTTCGGGTTCGGTCAGATGTGGCCCGGCCACCGCGAAGCCGAGCCCGCAGAGCCCCGCGAGCCACCAGCCGCGCGTGGCCGGACCGAACGGCGGCGGGCAGCAGGCGCGCCGCGCCGCGTCCAGCCGGCAGACGCTGCCCGCATCGTCCCCGCAGCTGGCCTGCAGGCGGTCGAAGGCCTGCTCGGCGCGCAACACCAGGGCCAGGTAGGCCGCCGCCAGGTAGGCCACCAGCGCCACGTGCAACAGGGCGATCAGCAGGTCGGAGGGCCGGATACCGTCGCTGCCGCGCCCGATCAGGGCCGGCGCCAGGCTCAGCCCGACCGCCCCTGTCAGGAGCAGCAGCAGCACCAGGCCCACGCGCAGGGGACGACGCAGGCGACCGCGCCAGCGCGATAGCGAAGGGTCGGGGGACGGCGGCCCGACCTCCCGCGCTCGGCGGGCGCGGGCTGCGCGGCGACGGGCGGCGGACACGGGGCCCCAAGCCTCGTCGTATCAGCCCTGACGCTCGCGCGTGATGGCGCGGTGGCCGATGTCCGGACGGTAGAAGCCGCCCGCGAAGCGGATGCCGCGCGCGGCGCCGTAGGCGCGCTCGGCCGCCTGCGCGACCGAGTCGCCGAGCGCGGTGACGCAGAGCACGCGGCCGCCGGCGGTGACCGCATGGCCCGCCTCATCGAGCCGCGTGCCGGCGTGGAACACCTTCACACCGGCCGCGAGCGTGTTGTCCAGGCCCTCGATCGCATCGCCGCTGCGAACCCGGCCCGGATAGCCCTGTGCCGCCATCACCACCCCCAGCGCGGGACGCGGATCCCAGGCCGCATGCAGGCGGTCGAGGCGGCCATCGAGGGCGCCCTCGATCAGGTCGAGCAGGTCGGACTTGAGCCGCAGCATCACCGGCTGGGTCTCCGGATCGCCGAAGCGCACGTTGAACTCCAGCACCTTGGGCGTGCCGTCCGGCGCCACCATCACGCCGGCGTAGAGGAAACCGACGAAGGGCGCGCCCTCGGCCGCCATGCCGGCCAGGGTGGGTTCGATGACCTCCTTCTGGATGCGGGCCTCGATCGCGGGCGTGACCACCGGCGCGGGCGAGTAGGCGCCCATGCCGCCGGTGTTGGGGCCGAGGTCGCCCGGATCGCGGCGCTTGTGGTCCTGGCTGCTGGCGAAGGGCAGGTAGTGGCGCCCGTCGCAGATCACGATGTAGCTGGCTTCCTCGCCCTGCAGGAACTCCTCGACCACCACGCGCGAGGAGGCATCGCCCAGGGCCTTGGCGCCGAGCATGTCGTGCAGGGCCTGCTCGGCGTCGGCCAGGGTCAGCGCCACCACCACGCCCTTGCCCGCGGCCAGGCCGTCGGCCTTGACCACGATCGGCGCGCCCTCGCGCCGCACATAGTCGAGCGCGGGTTTGAGCTCGGTGAACACCGCGTACTTCGCGGTCGGGATGCGATGACGGGCGAGGAAGTCCTTGCTGAAGGCCTTGCTGCCTTCGAGCTGGGCGGCGGCCTTGCGCGGCCCGAAGCAGCGCAGGCCGGCATCGCGGAAGCGGTCGACCACGCCGGCCACCAGCGGGGCCTCGGGACCGACCACGGTGAGGTCGACGCGCTCGCGCCGGGCCAGCGCCAGCAGGCCCTCGATGTCGGTCGCGGCGACGTCGACGTTGCGGCAGCGCGGCTCGCGCGCGGTGCCGGCATTGCCCGGCGCGACCAGCACCTCGGTGACGCGCGGCGAGGACGCCAGCTTCCAGGCCAGGGCGTGTTCGCGCCCGCCGTTGCCGATGACCAGCAGTCTCATGCTCGCGCCGCCTCGCCCGGGAAAGGGCGCGGATTGTAGCGCGACGCGGCGCGGCTACTCGCGCAGCACCTGGCGCGCGAGCGCCTCCATCCCGTCCCGGTTCAGGATCTCGACCTCGCGCCGTTCGACCCGGATCAGGCCCTCGTCCTGGAAGCGCCGCAGCACCCGGCTGACGGTTTCGGCCGCCAGGCGCAGGTAGTTGGCGATGTCGGTGCGCGCCATGGTCAGGGCGAAGCGGTTGGCGGAGAAACCACGCGCGGCGAAGCGGCGCGACAGGCCGACCAGGAAGGCCGCCATGCGCTCGTCGGCGCTGTAGTCGCCCGCCAGCAGGGCGGCCTTGCCGATGTCCTGGCTGAGCAGGCGGAACAGCTGCGCCTGCAGGCCGGGCATCTTGGTCGCCAGGGTCGCCATCATCGGGAACGAGAAACGGCACAGCACCACGGTGTCCAGCGCCACCGCGTTGCAGGGGTAGCGCGCGGCGTGGATGGCGTTGAGCCCGATCACCTCGCCCGGCAGGAAGAAGCCCTGCACCTGCTCGCGGCCGGCCGGATCGACCACGTAGGTCTTGACCGTGCCGGCGCGCACCGCGGCGATGGCGTTGAAGGGATCGCCCTCGCGGAAGATGTGGTCGCCGGCGTGGAAGGGGCCGATGTGTTCGACCAGGCAGTGCAGCTCCTGCAGTTCCGGCTTGCCGTAGCCTTCCGACTGGCAGGCGGAGGAAAAGGCGCAGGTGCTGCAGAAATGCAGGGCGTCGCCGTCGTCGGCGATCGGCTGCGGACGCGGCCGCGCCGCCGGCGGACTCATGCGCGACCCTCCGTCGCGGTCAGATCGCGCGGGAGAAGCGCGCCGGCGTGGCGGAGGACTGGTTGGCGGGCAGGTATCGGTCGAAGCACATGGCGATGATACGCAGCAGCAGCCGCCCGCGCGAGGTGGCGCGGATGCGGTGCGGCAGGACCTCGACCAAGCCGTCGGCCTGCAGCGGCACCAGCCGCGCCAGCGCGTCGGCAAAATAGTTCGCGAAATCGATGCCGTGACGTGCACCGAGGGCGCGGGTGTCGATCTCGCCCTGGCACATCAGCTGCTGGATCAGGTCGGCGCGCAGCACGTCGTCGGCGTCGAGCAGCAGGCCGCGCCAGATCGGCAGCCGGCCCTCGTCCAGCGCCGCCTCGTAGCTGTGCAGGTCGCGGTGGTTCTGGCTGAAGCTGTCGCCGACGTGGCTGATCGCGCTCACGCCCATGCCGATGAGGTCAGTCTCGGCATGCGTGGTGTAGCCCATGAAGTTGCGCTGCAGGCTGCCGCGCTCCTGCGCGACCGAGAGGTCGTCCCCGGGCAGGGCGAAGTGGTCCATGCCGATGTAACGGTAGCCCGCGGCCGAGAGCTTCTCGATCGCCAGCTGCAGCAGGGCCAGCTTGTCCTCCGGGCTGCACAGGTCCTCGGGCTTGATCTGGCGCTGCGGCTTGAACAGCTCGGGCAGGTGGGCGTAGCTGTAGACCGCGAGACGGTCCGGGCGCGCCGCGATCACGGTGTCGAGGGTGCGGCCGAAGCCCGCCAGGTTCTGCTTGGGCAGGCCGTAGATCAGGTCGATGTTGACCGAGCGGAAACCGGCCTCGCGGCAGGCCTCGATCACGGCCAGGGTCTCCTCGACGCTCTGGATGCGGTTGACCGCCTTCTGCACCTCGGGATCGAAGTCCTGCACGCCCAGGCTGGCGCGGTTGAAGCCGGCCACGGCCAGCATGTGCACCTCGTCCGGGGTGACGTGGCGCGGATCGAGCTCGATCGAGAAGTCGCGCTCCGGGCTGCGGCTGAAGTGGAAGTGGCTGCCCAGGCTGTCGACCAGCTCGCCCAGTTGCTCGGGACTGAGGAAGTTCGGCGTGCCGCCGCCCAGGTGCAGCTGGATCACGTCGCGGTCGCGGTCGAACAGGGGCGCGACGCGCTCGATCTCGCGCTGCAGGTGGCGCAGGTAGGCTTCGCCCTTGCTCTTGTCGCGGGTGATGACCTTGTTGCAGCCGCAGTAGAAGCAGGGACTGTGGCAGTAGGGGATGTGCAGGTAGAGCGAGAGCCGGCGCGGGATCGGATCTTCATTGCTGCGCCGGGCCACGTCGCGGAACTGGGCCTCGTCGAAGCCGGGCGCGAACTGCGGCGCGGTGGGATAGGAGGTGTAGCGCGGGCCGGGCCGATCGTAGCGGCGCAGCAGCTCGGCGTCGAAGGGGGGCATGGCGTCCATGGCGCTCAGTGTGCGGCGCGGGTGGCGGGCCGGCCTTGATCGTGATCAAGCCGGTTTTCCACCCGCCTTGATCCCGGTCAGGCTGGATCGCGCGGTTTGAATCGCACCCGCCGCGGCCCGACAATGCGCGCCATTTCCCGTGCCCGGAGCCTTGCATGTCCATCCTTCGCATGACCGACCTCGACCTCGCCGGCCAGCGCGTGCTGATCCGCGAGGACCTCAACGTGCCGGTCAAGGACGGCAAGGTCACCTCCGAGCAGCGCATCCTGGCCGCGCTGCCGACGCTGAAGCTGGCGCTGGACAAGGGCGCCGCGGTGCTGGTCATGTCGCACCTGGGCCGGCCGGAGGAAGGCCAGTGGAGCGAGGCCGACTCGCTCGCGCCGGTAGCGGCGCGCCTCGCGGAACTGCTCGGCCGGCCGGTGCCGCTGCGGCGCGACTACCTCGACGGGGTGGAGGTGCAGCCGGGCCAGATCGTGCTGCTGGAGAACTGCCGCATGAACGTGGGCGAGAAGAAGGACTCGCCCGAACTCGCGGCGAAGTACGCCGCGCTCTGCGACGTGTTCGTGATGGACGCCTTCGGCACCGCGCACCGCGCCCAGGCCTCGACCCATGGCGTGATCCGCGCCGCGAAGATCGCCTGCGGCGGGCCGCTGCTGATGGCCGAGCTCGACGCCCTGGCGCGCGCGCTGGAGAAGCCGGCGCGGCCGCTGCTGGCGATCGTCGCCGGCTCCAAGGTCTCGACCAAGCTGGAGCTGCTCTCGAGCCTGGTGGAGAAGGTCGACCAGCTGATCGTGGGCGGCGGCATCGCCAACACCTTCATCGCCGCGCTCGGCCATCCGGTCGGCAAGTCCCTGCACGAGCCCGACCTGGTCGAGACCGCGCGGCAGATCCTGGCGCAGGCCAGGGCCCGCGGCGCCGACATTCCGCTGCCGAGCGACGTGGTGGTGGCGCCGGCCTTCGCCGCGGATGCGCCGGCCACGGTCAAGCCGGTGGCCGCGGTCGGCGCGGAGGACCTGATCCTCGACATCGGTCCGGACACCGCCGCGCGCTACGCCGGCCTCATCGCCAAGGCCGGCAGCGTGGTCTGGAACGGGCCGGTGGGCGTGTTCGAGTTCGACGCCTTCGGCACCGGCACCGAGACCGTGGCGCGCGCGATCGCCGCCTCCGATGCGTTCTCCATCGCCGGCGGCGGCGACACCCTGGCCGCGGTCGACAAATACGGCGTGGCCGAGGGCATCTCCTACATCTCCACCGGCGGCGGCGCCTTCCTCGAGTTCTGCGAGGGCAAGGAGCTGCCGGCGGTGACCGCGCTGAAGGCGCGCGCCGGCTGAGGAGCGGCGCAGGGCCAGCGGCGCGGTTGTCGCCGCCAGGGCGGCTCCCACACAGGAAATGGCGCAGGCCAACCGACGTGGGAGCCGGCTTCGCCGGCGATGCTGTTCGCCGCACGCCGCGCCATACGTATTCATCGATCAGCGTCCGCGGCACCGTCGCGGCAGGGTGGAACCCGCGTGCAATAATCCTTCGACCCCTACGGATGGCCGTCATGATCGACCTGCGCCGCACCAAGATCCTCGCCACGCTTGGCCCGGCCAGCGACAGCATCGAGCGCATCGCCGAACTGGTGCAGGCCGGGGTCAACGTGGTCCGGCTCAACTTCTCGCACGGCACCGCCGCCGACCACGCCGCGCGGGTCGAGCGCGTGCGCCAGGCGGCGGCCCGCGCGGGACGCGAGGTCGGCATCCTGGCCGACCTGCAGGGCCCCAAGATCCGCATCGAGAAGTTCGCGGCCGGCAAGGTGGAGCTGAAGGCCGGCCAGCGCTTCGACCTGGTCGCCCGGGCCGACGTCGAGCCTGGCGACAGCAAGTCCGTCGGGGTGAGCTACCTCGGCCTGGTCGACGACGTGCGCGCCGGCGACACCCTGCTGCTGGACGACGGCCTGATCGCGATGCGCGTCGACGTGGTCAGCGCCGACACGGTCAGCTGCACCGTATTGACCGATGGCGTTCTGTCCGACCGCAAGGGTCTGAACCGGCTCGGTGGCGGCCTGTCGCTCGGCGCCCTGACCGACAAGGATCGCGCCGACATCGTCACCGCCGCCGGGCTGGGCGTCGATTTCCTCGCGGTGTCCTTCTGCCGCTCGGCCGAGGACATGCACGAGACCCGCCGCCTGGCGCACGCCGCCGGCTGGGAACCGGCCCTGGTGGCCAAGATCGAGCGCGCCGAGGCGCTGACCAACCTCGACGAGATCGTCGACGCCTCCGAGGCGGTCATGGTGGCGCGCGGCGACCTGGGCGTCGAGATCGGCGACGCCGAGCTGCCCGGCCTGCAGAAGAAGATCATCCGCACCGCGCTGGAGCGCCAGCGCGTGGTGATCACCGCGACCCAGATGCTGCAGTCGATGGTCGACAACCCCATCCCGACCCGCGCCGAGGTGCTGGACGTGGCCAACTCGGTGATCGACGGCACCGATGCGGTGATGCTGTCGGCCGAGACCGCCTCGGGCGCGTATCCGGTCAAGGCGGTGGAGGCCATGAGCCGCATCTGCCTCGGCGCCGAACGCCAGTTCAGCATGGACACCGACTTCGAGGCCGCGCCGCGCGGGCTGGGCCAGGCCGACCAGGCCATCGCCATGGCGGCCATGTTTCTGTCCGAGCACATCAAGGTGCGCGCGATTGTCGCCCTGACCGAATCCGGCGGCACCGCGCGCTTCTGCTCGCGCTTCCGCTCCGACGTGCCGATCTACGGGCTCTCGCGCCATGCCGGCGCGCGCCGCCGCATGGCGCTGATGCGCGACGTGGTGCCGGTGGCCTTCGATTCGCGCGGACGGCCACCGCGCGAGGCCGCGCGCGACGCCACCCGCCTGCTGTTCGAGCTGGGCCTGTTGACGGTCGGCGACCGCCTCATCTTCACCAGCGGCGACAGCATGGAGTCCAAGGGCGCGACCAACACCCTGCGCCTGCTGGAGGTGGGTCCGGGCGGTTCGGCCGAGGGCCTGGGCACGCTCTGAGGCGGCGGCGGTGTCCGCCACCCATCCCGGGCGCGAGGACACCCTGCGCTTCGCGGCGCGCGACGGTCGGCTGCTTTCCTGCCGGCGCTGGACCCCGGCCGCCGCCACGACGCGGCCGCCGCTGGTGCTGCTGCACGGCGCCGCCAGCAATGGTGGGCGCTGGTGGGACTTCGTCGAACGCAGCCGTCTGGCGGCCGACCATGTGATTCTGCGCCCCGACCTGCGCGGGCACGGCGCCTCGGTCGATCCGGACATCAGCGGGATGGAACGCTGGTGCCAGGACCTCGACGACCTGCTCGATGCCGCCGGCCAGCCTCGCGCCGTGGTCGGCGGTCACTGCCTCGGCGCCAACCTGGCCGCCCACCATGCCGCCAGCCGTCCGCCGCGCTGCGCCGGCCTGGTGCTGGTCGAACCGATGCTGCGCACCGCCTTGCTGGGATCGATGGCGCGCGTGCGCCACCTCGCGCCGCTGCTGCACCTGAGTCTGCCCCTGATCCGGCTGGGCAACCGGCTCGGCCTGCGGCGGCGCGCGCTGCAGACGGTCGACCTGCGCGCCCTCGACCTGGCCTTCCGCCACCGTCTCGAGGCGCCCGAAGGCAAGGCCGCGATGAAAGGGCGCTACGCCTCGCCCCTGCACGACCTGCGCGTGATGCACCTCGGTCAGTACCTCAACAACCTCCTGCAGGTGCTGCGCCCGCTTCCGCTGGCCGACATTCGCGCGCCCACGCTCGCTTTGCTCTCGCGCGGACGCTTCCTGGCCGATCCCGACCGCACCGAAGCGGGACTGTCGGCCCTGAGCGGCGTGCGCATCGAACGCCTGGCGGCCGAGCACTGGATTCCGACCGAGCAGCCGCAGGCCATGGCCGCGGCGATCGACGCCTTCGTGACCTCCCTGCCCGGCTGATCAGGCGTAGAAGGGCGCCTCCGGCCAGCGTTCCGGCACCATGCCCTGCGAGGCCCGGCGCAGGTCGGCGGCATCGAGCTGCGGCGCGAGCAGGCGGATCAGGTCCAGGGTCTGGTTGCGCAGTACCCGTCCCTCGGGCAGAACCGCCCAGGCCGTGCAGTGCGGCAGGGCCGGATCGACCGGCAGCACCGCCAGGGCCTCGCGGTCGGCCGGTCCGAGCGAAAGTTCGGCCACCAGACCGACGCCCAGCCCGGCACGGGCATAGGCCTTGAGCGTGTCGGCATCGTGCGCGGAACAGGCGAAGTCGGGCCGCAGACCGGCCGCCGCCAGCACCCGGCAAAGGGACGATTCGGGCCGGCGCGAGGCTTCGTAGGTCACCAGCGGCCAACGACCGAGCTGGGCCAGGGAAATCGGCGCGCCCTGCTCCGCGAGCGGATGCCCGAGCGGCACGATCACCACCCGGCTCCAGTGGAACAGGGGGATGGCCAGGCCTTCGGGCACTTCATCGCCGGCCGTGCTGGCGATCACCACGTCGCTGCGGCGGTGGTCGGCCGGACGCACCTGCTCGCCCTCGCCAAGGGTCAGCAGGCTGACGGACAGGCCGGGGTAGCGCTCGCGCAGTTGGCCGAGCAAGGGCGGCAGCACGTGCAGGGCGTAGGTCTGCGGCGCCGCGATGGCGAGTTCGCCGCCGACCTCCTCGCGCTGGTTCGCGGCGAAGCCGCGCAGGCCGTCGACGTCGCGCACCACGCGCCGCGCCACCGCGATCGCCTCCTGCCCGGCCGGGGTGATGTCGACCAGGCTGCGCCCGCGCCGGGCGAAGACGCGGAATCCCAGGGCGTCCTCGACCTGCTTGAGATGGCGGGACACGCAGGGCTGGGACAGGTGCAGGGCCTGGCTGGCGGCGCTGATGTTCAGCTTCGCCTCGACGATCTCGACCAGGCAGCGCAGCCCGGTCAGGGAGATGGCCACGGCCCGCCCCTGCGCCGGACTCGACCGCCGAACCGGAACGCTCGGCTCCGGCGACCGCCCAAATCCAGCGCAATTTCCTCGTTGCTCCGCAACATCAAGGCATACCCCCATGGGCACCGGGGCACCCGTTCACGAGCGTGAACCCCATCACGAACCGGCCGGAAGCGGCCACCAGCCCATCTTAGCCACCTTTCACACAAGCCTTATGCAGAATTTGCATTGGACAGCAGCTTTTGTGACTTCTATCACTCTGCGCGGCCTGATGGATTCAGGTTCGATTAATCCAACCCTCAGGGGACCGGCGCGCCGGTTTGGGACGGGTTCACTTTCGCGGTTTCAACCAACTTCTTGTGGGGAGACAGCACCAATGAATGCAGCTAACCGGGTTCTGGCGTCGGCGATCGCAGCCGTCGTACTCAGTGCCACCAGCGGCGTCGCCAGCGCCCAGCCCGAGTTCCGCATCACCGCCAACCCGGTGCAAGGCCAGTACATCGTGGTCCTGAAGGACAACGTGGCCTCGCTCGCCAACGAAAACAACTCGCGCGCCCCGCGCGTCGCCGACGTGGCGCGCCAGATGGCCTCCCAGCACAGCGCCCGCGTCCAGCGCACCTATTCGCACGTGCTGCGCGGATTCGTGGTGCAGGCCAGCGACAAGGCCCTTGCGCAGATGCTGATGGACGACCGCATCGCCTACATCGAAGAGGACGGCATCGTCACCACGAGCGCGACGCAGAGCGGCGCGACCTGGGGCATCGACCGCGTCGACCAGCGCAACCTGCCGCTGGACGGCAGCTACACCTACAACACCACCGCGTCCGGCGTGCACGCCTACATCGTCGACACCGGCGTGCTGGGCAGCCACACCCAGTTCTCCGGCCGCATGGGCAACGGCTACACCGCCATCTCCGACGGCAACGGCACCAACGACTGCAACGGCCACGG
>JANJTY010000143.1 GCA_024710865.1 Lysobacteraceae bacterium
ACGCGCTGATCGCGATCGCCGAGGACATCGCGCCGGTGATCGCCGATGCGCGCACGTTCCAGGAGCTGGAGGATTACCGGATCCGGCTGGAGACGCTGGTGGCCGAGCGCACCGCCGAACTGGAGCGCGCAGGCGAGGAACGCGAACGCCTGCTGGCCGAGCTGCGCCAGCAGAGCGAGCTGCTGCAGCGCCAGAGCCGCGAGGATGCGCTTACCGCGCTGTCCAACCGTCGCCACTTCGACGAACGCATCGCCGAAGAGATCGCGCGCGCGCGCCGCTATGGCCATCCGCTCAGCCTGGCCCTGATCGACATCGACCATTTCAAGCGCCTGAACGACGCGGGTGGACACGCGCTGGGCGACGAGGTGCTGCGCCGCTTCGGGGCGATGATGCGCGGCCACTTCCGCGCCAGCGACCTGGTGGCCCGGATCGGCGGCGAGGAATTCGCCGTGCTTTTCGCGGAGACGGCGCTGTCCGGCGCGCTGTCCAGCGTCGAGCAGCTGCGCGCGCGGGTGGAACTCGATGGCCCCGACGAGCTCGCCGCTGGTCACCGCATCAGCCTCAGCGCCGGCGTCGCCGCGCTGCGCCCGGACGAGGACCGCGACGCCCTGATGCGCCGCGCCGACGCCTTGCTCTACGCGGCCAAGGGCGCCGGGCGCAATGCGGTGCTGGCTGAGCCTGCGTCGAACGATGGTTCGGAGCCCGCGTCTGGCGCGATCTGACCTGTTGCTGGTGGCTGCGTCCCCGTCAGGAGCTTTGCGCGCGCAGTGGGTGTTCCGCTGTCGCGGAGCAAACAGGCGCAAGAATCGCGCAGTGCCGCTTTGAGCTTCTGATCGCCGGCGAGATCCAGGCGTTGGATCCATTCGATGCAGCGCTGCTGCGCTGCGCTGCGGCGATGGTTCCCCCCTCCCTTTCGCCGAAGGCGAAGGGGAGGGCCGGGGAGGGGGGCTTTCCTGGGATCAGAGCGCCACCCTACCAGCCGCCCGGCCCTGCGGCGCAGCCTTCGGGCGTTCTTCGGCACGCGAGCCAGTGGCTCGCAAGCGTGCCTCATCACCCCCCTACCCGCTGCGCGGGCAAGGGGAGGAGAAGGCGCCCGGTTTGCATGGGCCGCGTCAGCGGCACGTAGCGCACTGCGCGCCTCAACCGAACCAGCCGTGCACCATCCAGCCGTCCTCGCTGCCGGCGGGGCGGAACAGCCAGGCGACCTGGCCGGTGTCGAGCTCGGCGATGGCGTAGTCGCGGCGCACGTCGAAGCCGTCCCACCAGCCGGTCTCGATGCGTTCGAGCGGGGCCAGCAGGCGGCGCACCCCGGCGCGCAGCGGCTGCGGCTGCGGCAGCAGCCAGAGCGGGCGCGGCGGCAGGTCCGGGCGGAGGGTGTCGGCCGCTCCGGGCTCGGCCACGCGGAAGGCGCACTCGGGCCGGTGGTCGGGATACAGCGCCAGGCCGCGCACGGCGGTATCGCCCAGGCGCGCGCGCAGGCGTTCGACCAGGCCTTCGAAGTCGAGCTGGCCGCGCGGGGCCGGATCGAACAGGTCGCGCCGCTCCGGCGCGAACGGCGGCAGCTCCTCGGCCAGCAGGCCGAAGCCGATGCAGGCCGCGGGCAGGGCGGCGCGCTCGAGCCGGCCGCGGGCGAACTCGAACAGGTCGGCGGCCTCGCGCGCGGCGCGGCGCAGGCCGACGGGCAGGCGGGTCTCGGGCCTGTCCTCGTGGCGGAAGACCAGCTCGAAGCGCTGCACGCCGCCATCGCGCGCGAGCAGGAAGGCGGCCAGTTCGGTGCAGAGCCGGCGCAGCGGGAACAGCAGGCCCTGCACCGTCTCGATGCCGAAGTCGAAATCGATGCGCGCGGCGAAGCGCTCCGGCGGCAGGTAGTGCGGGCGCGGGTCGGGCATGGCGCCGCGCAGGCGGTCGAGCCAGGCGAGCAGCTCCGGCCCGCTGCGCCGGGCCAGTTCGGGTCGCGGCAGGCGGAACAGCTCGCGCAGGTGGCGCAGGCCCATCGCGCCCAGGCGCTCGGCCAGGCGCGCGGGCAGGCCGCAGTCGTCCAGCGCGATGCGGGCCAGGGCCTGCTCGAGCTGGGCCGGGTTCTGCAGCGCCATGCCGTCCTCGATCCGCGCCAGCAGCTGCGCGCCGGCGGGGGTTGGCGCGGCGGCGATGCGGTGGGCGTGGCCGAGCGCGTCGAGCTGCTCGCGCAGGCCGCGCTCGATGCGCGGCCAGCCGCCGAACAGGCGCAGGCTGGCGCCGACTTCCAGCAGCACCGCATCCGGCGGCGCCAGCGCGACCTGGCTGCTGAAGCCGTAGGCCTTGGCGGCCAGGCGCTGCAGGGCGGCCTCGACCTGCGCCGGGTCGTGCCGGCGCACGGCCAGCTCCGGCAGCAGGGCGCGCGCGCCGGCCAGGACCAGGCCGGGCCGCACCCCGGCCGCGGCGGCGCGGGCATCGGCCTGCCGCACCAGCGGCCGGTTCGCAGGGCCGTCGACCAGCGCGCGCGGGGCGACATCGTCGCTGTCGCGGAAGGCCGTCTCCAGCGCCAGCTGGGGCAGGGCGAGGCAGGCCCACAGGGCCGGCGATGCCGCGGCGGCAGTCGACGGGCGTGGCGTCGATGCGGCGGCGGGCGAAGACGGATGTGGCGCGGGGCGCACAGCCGCTGCAGCCGGTGCGGCGGCGTTGGGCGGCGTCGACCAGAGTTCGGCCTGGCCGGAACCGGGCGGGGGACGGGAAGCGGGCATTGCCGGCCTGACTCGCGTGGGCGGCTCAGTGCGCGCGCAGCGGCGGCGCTTCGCCGCACGGGGTCTGCTCCGATGCGCGCAGACCGGCCATGCCGCCCTGCGGCAGGACGAAGCTGGCGGCCGGGGCCACCGCGCCGCGGCACTTGAGCACGCGCAGGCTGGGGCGACCCTGCGGCGCCTCGATCGTCAGGCGCAGGGCGGCCGGGCTGGCATTGGCGGCCTGCCGCAGCGGGCGCAGCAGGATGGCGTAGGCGCGGCCGCTGTCGGCCGCCAGCTGCAGGCGGCGCAGGGCGCGGTCGTCGCCGGTTTCGCTCCAGGCCAGCACCGCGCCCAGGCAGCCGGCGCGCAGGCATTGTTCGGTGGCCCAGAGCGCCTGGTCGGGTGCGGCATGCACCCAGCCCAGGTGGCGCAGCGCGATCCCGGCCGCGGCCAGGGCCGGGGCATAGGGCGTGCAGGGCGGGGCGACCAGCAGCACCCGTTCGCGCCGGCTCAGCCGGGCCAGCGCCGGCAGCAAGAGGCGCAGTTCGCCCAGGCCGGTGCGGGCGAGCAGGATCTCGCTCAGCGCGCCGCGCGGCAGGCCGCCCCAGGGCAGGGCGGCGTCGAGTTCGGCCAGGCCGGTGGCAAGCGACTCGCCGGGCGCCTGCAGGCTGCGCCCGGCGCGGAACAGGGCGGCGCCGAAGGCGGGCTCGGGCGCGGCGCTCATGCCGGACTCCCGCGCCGGATCGTGCCCACGTAGAGGCCCTCGATGGCGAAGGCCTCGCGCTGGGGATCGACGAAGATCGGCGCATAGGCGGGATTTTCGGCGTCGAGGCGGAAGCGCTGCCCGGCGCGGTGCAGGCGCTTGACGGTGATCTCATCCTCCACCCGCGCCACCACGATGCGGCCCTCGTCCGCCACCGGCGTGCGGTGCACGGCGATGAAGTCGCCGTCGAAGATGCCGGCGCCGGTCATGGAATCGCCCTCGACCCGCAGCAGGAAGTGCGGACGCGGGCGGAACAGGGCGGCATCGACCGCGTACACCGCGTCGATATGGGCATCGGAAAGGATCGGCGCGCCGGCCGCGACGCGTCCGACCAGGGGCAGGTTCAGCAGCTCGGGGCGCGGCGCCCTGGCCGGTACCGGCGCCCCGGCCTGGACCAGGCGCAGGCCGCGATGGCGGTCGCTGCGCTCGATCCAGCCCTTGCGCGCCAGGGCCTCGACCAGGCGCTGGGCCGAGCTGTGCTGTTCAAGTCCCAGGCCGGCCGCGATCTCGCGCAGGGTGGGCGGACGGCCTTCGGCCGCGGTCCAGGCCGCGATGAAGTCGAGGCAGTGCTGCTGGCGCGGGCTGAGCGGTTCGGGCATGCGTACAAATGTACGCGCCCTTGCCTCCGCTGGGAAGAGTGGCGGAGGCGATCGGACCCGCGAGCGGGAATCAGGATTAAATTATATTAATCAGTTATTTACAGAACATAGCTCATGTCATTTATCACTCAGGATCCGCGCCCGCGATCCACGCTGGTCCGCTCCGGTTCGGGTTTCGTGCGCCCAGCTGCGTAAGGAAAAGGCAAACCCGCCGCAGGCCCGCCACCATGACCCGCCACCTGATCCCGCTGTTCCTGTCCTTCCTGCTGGCCGGCCTGTGTCCGTCCGCCCGGGCCCAGTACACCAACACCCTGACCGGCATGCAGTTCAACACCATGTATGCCGCCAATGCGGATTTCATGATGACCCAGATGATCCGCAACGCCGGCTTCCAGAGCCTGATGGCCAGCACCGCGGGTGCCGCGGGGAACAGCGCTCCGACCGCCAGTGCGCCGCCCGCGCCGCAGCCGCCGGCCTGGCGCCACGCGCTGGACGCGACCGACTTCCGTCCCGCCGGCCCGCGCCGCGTGCCCGAACAGATGGCCGAGGCGGCGGAGTCGGAGGCCGACCGCGCCCAGCTGCTCGAGGCCTGCCGCGGCATCCTGGCGATGGTCGAGGACTCGCCGGACTTCCGTCGCCACAACCTGGCCTATGCCATGACCCTGGCGCTGGGCATCAGCGCCCAGCTGGTGCGCGGTGCCGAACTGGATCCAGCCGAGGAGGAGGCCCTGCTGCGCACCGTGAACGACACCCTGGCCCAGGCCGAGGTCACGCGCGCTCTGGCCCCCGAGGACCTGACCCGCGCCTACGACACCTTCCTCATCACCGGCGGCCTGATGGCCGGCATCGCCCAGAATGGCGCCGAAGCGGGCGATGCCGAACAGCAGCGGCTGGCGCTGGAGATGGCGCGCTCGACCCTGGCCGCCTTCGGCGTCTCGCGCTGAGCCCGATCGCAAGCCGGCCCCGGCGTAGGCGCGGACCCGGTCCGCGACCGCAGCATGCCAACCCGCGGATCGCATCGAAGCCCGCGCCGCGACCGCCGACCCCAGTCCGATTGAATAGCCCCCGGATCGGCCTATGCTGGCGCCGGGGACACAACCACGAGGTGGGGCATGGGCGTGAACACGATGCGGATGGCGCTGCTCGCGGCGCTGCTGGGCAGCGGTGCGGCACCGGCAGCCGAGTGGCGCAGTGAGGGGCCGGAGCTGGGCACCATCAACGACCTCACGGTCGATCCGGCCCGGCCCGATACGGTCTATGCCGCCACCAGCAACGGCGGCTTCTGGCGCAGCGACGACTTCGGCGCGAGCTGGCGCCGGCTCGGCCGCGACACCCTGGCCGGCAAGCTGAACTGGATCGAGCCCGACCGCGCCGACCCCGACATCCTCTGGGGCGGGCAGGACGCCAGCGGCTCGGGCCTGCTGCGCTCGACCGACGGCGGCGCCACCTGGCAGGTGGTAAGCGGGCCGGTGAAGGGCGAGCTCGGCCGCGTGCATGCCACCGGCGTGCGCATCGCCTTCGCGCCTTCGCAGCCGAAGACGATCTTCGTGCCCTCGACCAACCTGCACTACCGCTCGCTCGACGGTGGCAAGACCTGGACCACCTTCCGCGTGCCCGACCAGGACGCCTACGCCATCGCCATCGATCCGGCTGACCCGAAGCGCGTGTACGCCGGCGGCCGCGGCCAGTCCCACCAGATCTCGGTCAGCAGCGACGGCGGCCAGACCTGGCGCGGCATCGGTGCCGGCCTGCCCGAGCGCAGCTTCGACCAGCTCCTGATCCCGCCACAGCGGCCTGGCACGCTGTACGGCCTGCTGGGCTTCAATGAGGTCTGGAAGAGCACGGACGCCGGCGAGACCTTCGAGCCCCTGCCCAAGGTGGCCGGCATGAGCGCCACCGACGACGCCCGGATCGTGCTCGACCCGAGCCACCCCGACCGGCCCTGGCTGGTGGGCGAGGGCGGCGTGCACCGCAGCGACGAATACGGCAACTGGGATTCCTTCACCCGCGGCACCGGCGACTGGCAGGCGCGCGCGCTCGCCATCGATCCGCGCGACGGCGAAAACCTGCTGCTCGGCATGGCCGGCGACGGCGTCTACCGCAGCGAGGACGGCGGGCAGAACTGGCGCCCCTCGCGCCGCGGCCTCAACGCCGGCTGGATCGAGCGGCTCTACGCCGTTCCGGGCCAGGACGGGCTCTGGGCCCAGACCACGGTCGGCCTGTTCCGGCGCCTGCCCGACGGCAGCTGGGACGAGGTGCGCCAGCCCTTCTCGCGCAGCGGCGCGGCCGAGCCCAACGCCATCGTGTTCGACCGCCACGCCCCCGGCGTGCTGCTCGGCGTCGACGACCGGGACCTGTGGCGCTCGACCGATGGCGGCACGAGCTGGAAGCCGCTGCCCAATCCGCCCAAGGAGCCCAGCCTGCGCCAGATGATGCAGGGCATCATCGAGCTGCCGCGGCCGGATTTCCGCTGCCTGGCGCAGCATCCAATCGATGCCAAGCGCATGTACGCCGGCGGCGATCGCGACGAACCCGGCCAAGCCGTGTTCCGCAGCGTCGACGGCGGCAAGACCTGGCAGGCGGCCGGACAGGGGCTGGAGGGGCGCATCGACTGGCTGCTCGCGCCGCGCGACGGCCAGCTGCTGGCGGTGAACGAGGACCGCGCCCTGTTCCGCAGCGACGACGAAGGCGGCAGCTGGCAGCGCCTGTCTGGCGGCTGGCCCGCGGCGAAGCTGACGCAGTGGGTGGTGGACCCGACCGAACCGCAGCGGCTCTTCGTCGCCACCGAACAGGGCCTCTACCGTTCGCAGGATGGCGGCCAGAGCTGGACCCGCCAGAGCAGCGGCATCAGCGACGTCGAGGTGCACGCCGTGCTGGTCACACCGGCCGGCAGCGTGCTGGCGGGCACCGACAGCGGCGTGTTGCTCAGCCGCGACCGGGGCGACAGCTTCGCGCCGCTCGATCCGGCCGGCGACCTCGGCTTCGTGCGCGCCCTGGCCCTGGGCGGCGAGCCGCTGCGACTCTACGTCGGCACTGCTGTGGCCAGCGTGCAGTCGACGGCCTGGGTCGAGCCCTGAGACCCGGGCGGAACGGGTGCGGGCCGGACCGCCTGCACCCACGTCGCCGCACCCCGCATGATCGGAACCGGCACCGGGTTCCGAGTAAACCAACAGGGCGTGCGCCCGAATCAGGGGGAAGTTGACTCCAGCCCGCCGAGGGAGCAGCGCCATGGCCGGTCGCGACGAGTTCGATCCCGCTTCGGAGGTCGTGGGCCGCCCGCTGCATCCGCTGGTCGGCGACAGCCAGGCCATGCGCGAAGTGCTCGATTACGCCGCCAAGGTTGCGCGCAGTTCGGCCACGGTGCTGATCACCGGCGAGACCGGCACCGGCAAGGAGAACATCGCGCGCTTCATCCACGGCCACAGCGAGCGCCGCGGCCAACGCCTGGTGTGCATCGACTGCGCCGCGTTTCCGTCCGAGTTGATCGAGGGCGAGCTCTTCGGCTACGAACGTGGCGCCTTCACCGGCGCCAGCCGCGCCTTCGCCGGCAAGCTGGCCCTGGCCGACGGCGGCACCGTCCTGCTTGACGAGATCGGCGAACTGGCGCCAACGGCGCAGGGCAAGCTGCTGCGCTTCCTGGAATCGCGCGAAGTGTTCGGATTGGGCGCGAGCCGGGCGCGCCGCGTCGACGTGCGCGTCGTTGCCGCGACCAACCAGGACCTCGATCGCCTCGCCGGTACGCCGGCCTTCCGCCGCGACCTGTTCTTCCGCCTCAACGTAGCGCGCGTCCACCTGCCGCCGCTGCGCAGCCGGTCGGAGGACGTGCCGGCGCTGGTTGAACACTACATGCGCGAGATGTCCGAGCGCACCGGCGTGCACGTCGACCGCCTGTCGCAGGAAGCGGTCGCCAGCCTGATGCGCTACGACTGGCCCGGCAACGTACGCGAGCTGCGCAATGTGGTCGAGGCCCTGTTCGTCGATCCACCTGAGGGGCAGGTCAGGGTGCGCGACCTGCCGCCCAACATCGCCAGGCTGCTTGCGCAACACGAGCAGGAAAGCCCATGCGAACGCGAGCGCATCGTGTCGGCCCTGTTCGCCACGCAGTGGAACAAATGCCGGGCCGCCGAGCGGCTGCGGTGGTCGCGCATGACCCTGTATCGGAAGATGGCCAAGTACGCCATCGGCGAAGCGGATCGCACGCCGCTGCCCGAGCATTGACCCTCACTGCGCAGATGTCGGCGCACGCCGCAGGCGCATGCGCGCGCCGGCGCATGGGCTGTCACAGCCTGTGACAGCACGTGACAGGTCGCGTTCACCCGCCGATGGCGCGGTGGCACGCCCCCGGGCGGATTTCGATGCCCGCGGGTGTCGCAGCGTGGTGTTACGCGGGCGCCTCCCGCTTGCTTCGTATTGTCTTCGCCGATCCGCGTTTTCCCCTTCAGCTCAGGCCCTTGCGCCGCGGATGTCGGCCCGGCAGCGGGTTGGCACGCCACGTGCTCCCCTTCAGTCCGGATCCGCCGTTCCGCCGCGGGCCCGGCTGCGCCGGCAGCGCATCGGTACGCCATCGCGCATCCCTTGAGATGTGGCGGCGAACCATCGAGCAAGGAGCGAACCCGATGTCGCACAACACTGGAACGGTACAGACGGTCGCGCCGGCCATCCGCATCGGCCCCGATTCAGGTCAGCCGGCAACGGTCGGCACCACCTGGAGCCACCTGTTCGTGCACGCGCCAGCGCCGGGCGGCACCAAGCTGCTGTTGCTGCGCTTCGGTGCCGCTGCGATTCCGGCCGGCAATCGGGTCGAGGTCGACCTCGGTTATGGCACCGACGTCTTCGATGCGTCCTCCGGTCCGCAGTTCTGGACCCGTCCGATCAACCCTGCGGCGTTTCCCGGCGGCATCCCGATCCGCTACGTCGCCGATGGCAGCCTGAGCGGCAGCGTCGAGCTACAACAGTACGGCCGTGGCGAGAGCCTGCCGGGCGATCCGGGCCATCCGAGCCTGTCCAACTCCGACCCCTTCCTGCTCGACGGGTCCTTTGCCGAACCGACCTACGACCCGTTCTGGTTCTGCCACACGCCGCCGGTCTGGAGCAATGTGCAGTGCGCACCGGCGGCCGACATCCGGCGTCAGGTCGCGCGCAGCTGCGGCATGATCGTCACCGTGCACGGCACCGCCGTCTCCACCTGTTCGGTGACGCTGATCGGCCCGGACACGGTCATCACCGCCGGCCACTGCCTGGCGAGCATCGACTCCGAGTGGCCGACCAGTTCCGTCACCTTCGATTACGAGACGCTCTGCAACGGCAATCGGCCGGCCGGCTACAACCCCGTGTTCCACAAGGTCACCGGCTACCGGAAGTTCCGCTGGAACGATGGCTCCGGCATGGATTACGCCATCCTCCAGATCAGGATTCCCCCCGGCGGACTCGGCATCCCCGCGATCCCGCTGCGCAACAGCCTTCCCGCCGTCGGCGAGCAGATCTTCGGCGTGCACCACCCCAATGGCGCGGTGAAGAAGCTGGCGCCGCCGCACACGGGCTCGGAGTTCGTCAATTCGGCCTCCGCGTCCGGTATCGGCGTCGACATCGACGTCAGCGGCGGCAGCTCCGGCTCCGGTCTGTTCGACATGATGGGGCGCTACGTCGGCGTGCTCTCGTACGGCTGGGCCTGCAACCTGAGCTATTTCCCGTCGGCCTCCGTGCTCAGCGACATCGCCTC
>JANJTY010000158.1 GCA_024710865.1 Lysobacteraceae bacterium
GAGGCGATGGTCGCGGCCGCGGAAGCCTCGGCCACGCTCGCGCAGCAGCGCTTCGAGCGCGCCCAGCAGCTCAAGGCGCGCGACTTCGCCTCCGACGATGACCTGCTGGCGCGCTCGACCGAGCTGGCCGCGGCCAAGGCCGAGGTCGCGGTGCGCCAGGCCGCGCGCCGCATCGCCGCGCGCAGCGTGGAGAAGACCCGTGTCCTCGCGCCCTTCGATGGCGTGGTGCTGGAGCGCCATGCCCAGGTCGGCGCGCTGGCCGTGCCGGGCACGCCGCTGCTGCGCCTGGCCGATCTCGCCGCGCCCGAGGTCGAGGCCGCGCTGCAGGTGGCCGATGCCGCGCGCTTCGATGCGGCCGGCGACCTGCGCTTCGAAAGCCAGGGCCGCAGCTGGCCGCTGCAGCTGCAGCGACTCTCGCCCGTGGCCGATGCCGCCTCCCGCACCCAGCGCGTGCGCCTGTCCTTCACCGGCGCGCCCGCGCCGGCCGGCCTCGCCGGCGTGCTGCGCTGGTGCGGTACCCAGCGCACCCTGCCGGCGGACCTGCTCGTGCGGCGCGAGGTCGGTCTCGGGCTGTTCGTCGCCGAGGCCGGCACGGCCCGCTTCGTGCCCGTGCCCGAGGCGCAGGAAGGCCGGCGCTTCGCGGTCGACCTGCCCGATTCGACGCGCATCGTGGTCGAAGGCCACCAGGCCCTGGGCGACGGCCAGGCCGTCGCCGCCGACTGACCCGAGGCGACCGCGGCGCGACAGCAGCCCGCGCCATCCCGCACCGAACCCGACTCCGGCAGCCACGCCATGCAGCTCGCGCGCAGCTTCATCACCAACCATCCGCTGGCCAACATCGCCTTCGCGGTGGTCATCCTGATGGGCATCCTGGCTTACCGCAGCATGCCGCGCGAGCAGGACCCCGAGATCAACTTCAACTGGGTCAACATCGCCACCGCCCTGCCCGGCGCCAGCGCGGCCGACGTCGAGGACCGCATCACCAACCCGCTGGAGGACGCCCTGCGCAACGTGCAGGACATCCGCTTCGTGGTGAGCAGTTCGCGCGAGGGCGTGTCGAACATCCTGGTGCGCTTCCGCGAGATGCCCGAGCGCGTCTACGACAAGCGTGTATCGGACGTGCGGCGCGAGATCCAGAATGTCTTCAACGCCGAGCTGCCGGCCGAGGCGATCGATCCGGTGATCCTGGAGATCACCACCTCGAACGGCTTCCCCACCGCGATGCTGGCCCTGCGCGGCCAGGCCGACGACGAGACCCTGCGCTTCGCCGCGCGCCAGGTGAAGGAAGACCTCGAACGCCTGCGCGGCGTGGACCAGGTCAATGCGATCGGCTTCCAGGAGCCCGAGCTGCTGGTCGAGTTCGACCCCGCCGCCCTGGCCGCGCGCGGCCTGCTCGCGAGCGAGGTGGCCGATGGCCTGCGCCTGTGGTTCCGCGACGTGTTCGCCGGCAAGCAGCGCACCGACGGCGGCGAGTGGCTGGTGCGGGTCGGCGGCACCACGGCCGATCCCGACGCCATCGCGCGCTTCGTGCTCAGCCCGGCCGCGGAGCCCGGATCACAGGTGCCGCTCGACGCCGTCGCGAGCATCCGGCGCGACCGCGAAACCCCGCGCCAGCTCGCCGCGATGGACGGCCAGCCGCTGGTGATCATGGCCGTCACCAAGGTCGGCTACACCAACACCCTGGAGCTGGTCGAGCGCATCCGCGACTACATCGAGCGCAAGAACGCGGTGCTGGCCGAGAGCGGCCTGTCGCTGGTGATGACCGACGACCAGACCATCCCCACGCGCGAGGCGCTGGGCATCATGCAGAACAACGCCGTCATCGGCCTGCTGCTGGTGCTGGCGGTGTGCTGGGTCTTCCTCGGCTCGCGCATCGCCAGCCTGGTCGCGCTGGGCGTGGTGTTCTCGGTCGCGGGCACCTTCTGGCTGCTGGAAATCTGGGGCTCGTCCCTGAACGTCTCGGTGTTGCTGGGCGTGGTGATCGTGCTCGGCATGCTGGTCGACGATGCCGTGGTCGTGGTGGAGGCGATCTACTTCCGCATGCAGCGCGGCATGGCGGCGCTGGAGGCCGCGCTCGACTCGCTGCGCGAGGTCGGCCTGCCGGTCGTCGCCGCGGTCTCGACCACGATCGCGGCGTTCCTGCCGCTGATGCTGTTGCCCGGCATCCTGGGCGAGTTCATGTTCGTCATTCCCTTCGTGGTCACGGTGGGACTGCTGGTCAGCCTGATCGAAGCCACCTGGATGCTGCCGGCGCACATCGCCGCGCTCGGGCCGCACGCGATCAGCCGTTCGCGCACCCAGGCCCTGCGCGAGCGCTGGACCCACCGGGTGCGGGTCGCCTATACCCGCGCCCTGATCCACGTGATGCGCCGCCCGGGGCGCTACCTCGCCTTCACCCTCGCCCTGTTCATCGGCGCCATCGCGGCGCTGGCCGGCGGCCTGGTGAAGTTCCAGTTCTTCGCGTTCGATCCGATCCGGCTCTACTACGTCAACGTCGACATGCCGGCCGACGCCCCGATCGACGCCACCCTGCGCCAGACCATGCGGGTCGAGGCCGTGGTGCGCGAACACCTGCGCGAGGGCGAAGCGCGCTCGGTGGTCTCGATGACCGGGGTCAAGTTCACCGAGACCGAGCCGGTTTACGGCGACCAGTACGGCCAGGTCGCGGTCTCGCTCAATCCGGCCTCGGCCGGAGCGCGCGGACTGGACGAGATCATCGAGGGCATGCGCGCCGCGGTCGAGGCCACGCCGGGTCGCGCCCGCATCAGCTTCCTCAAGCTCTCCGGGGGACCGCCCGCGGGCAAGCCGATCAGCGTCAAGGTGCGCGCCGACGACTTCGACGAGCTGCGCGCCGCCACGGCCGCGCTGAAGGCCGAGGTCGCGAAGATCCCCGGCGTGCGGGACGTGGTCGACAACGACGTGGCCGGGCGCGACGAACTCAGCCTGCGCGTCGACGTCGAGGCCGCGCGCCGCGCCGGGCTCGATCCGGGTGCGGTGGCGCGCCTGGTGCGCCTGCACCTGGATGGCGAAGTGGTGGCCGACCTGCGCGACCGCGGCGAGAAGGTCGAGCTGCGCGTGCGCGCGACGCCGCGCACCCTGCAACAGGTCGAAGCCGTGCTCGCGGATCCGGTCGCGCTGCCCGGCGCTGGCACCAGCACGCTCGGCAGTCTCCTTCACGCCGAAGCGCGCACCAGCCCCGGCCTGATCCGTCACTGGAACCTGCGCCGCGCGATCACGGTGGAGGCCGACCTCGACAAGGACGTCATGGACACGGTCGAGGCCAACCGTCGCCTGGTCGAGGCCTGGGACGGCATGCGCGCGCGCTTCCCCAACACCGATCTGGACTTCTCCGGCGAGCTGGAGGACATCGAGGAGTCGCTGCAGGCCCTGCTCGGCCTCGGCCTGCTCGGCCTCGGCCTGATCTACCTGATCCTGGCGGCCCAGTTCCGCAGCTATTTCCAGCCGCTGCTGATCCTGGTGACGGTGCCGCTGGCCTTCACCGGCGTCACCCT
>JANJTY010000399.1 GCA_024710865.1 Lysobacteraceae bacterium
TGGGGCGCACCAAGGACTTCGTGGTCATCGGCCACGGCAGTTCGGAGCTGGAGGACGTGCTCAAGCCCATTGCCGAGGCGCAGGGCCGCGTGCTCAAGCCGGAGGATTCGCCGGAGAAGGGCTTCTACTACCGCTCGGATCATTTCAATTTCGCCAAGGCGGGCGTGCCCGCGCTCTATGCCAAGGGCGGCATCGACCACGTCGAGAAGGGTGCCGAGTACGGCCGGCAGTGGGCCGCGGACTACACCGCGACGCGGTATCACAAGCCCGCCGACGAGTTCGACCCCGCCTGGGATCTGTCCGGCGTGGTCGAGGACCTCAACGCGCTCTACGGCGTCGGGCGCGAGCTCGCCGGCTCGAACCAGTGGCCGAACTGGTACCCGGGCAACGAATTCCGCGCTGCGCGCGAAGCCTCGCTCGCTGCACCGGCCGCGCAGGACTAACCGTCGCACGGGGTCCGGCTCTGCCGGACCCCGCTGGACGGCAGCGCTCGCGCGGCTGCCTGATGGTTGGTCCTTACCTCGAGGTCACACATGAACATCGCCCTGCTCTGCCTGCTGATCGCCTGCCTCATGCCCTTCCTCTGGACGGGCGTGGCCAAGGTCGCAGGACCGCGCTACAACAACCGCAACCCGCGCGTGTGGCAGACCCGCTTGGAAGGGCTTCCGCAACGCGCCCATGCCGCCCATCTCAACAGCTTCGAGGCGCTGCCGATCTTCGCGGCCGCCGTGCTGGCGGCGCTGCAGACCGGTGTGGAGCCCGCCCTCGTCGATCGCCTGTCGATCGCCTTCGTGGCGCTGCGCTTCGGCTACGGCCTGGCCTACCTGGCGGACGTGCACTGGCTGCGCAGCCTGCTATGGGCGGGCGCCCTGGGCTGCTGCATCGCCCTTTTGATCAAGGCGCTGTAGGCCGAGTCGAACCGATCGCGCGGGTCGACGCCGCAGCGGCGGGTCGAATCCCGCCCTAGCGCAGCACCGGCACGACGTCGCGGATCGCGTCGGCCACGGCCGGCGCCGCGGCCATCAGGGGCATGTGCCCGCAGCCTTCGAGGACCAGGCTCGTCGAACTCGGCAAGCCGGCGCGGAAGCGGGACTCGGCGCTGACGTCGATGACGCGGTCGTCCCTGCACCAGAGCAGCAGCGTGGGCGCCGCGATCTGCGCGAGCCGTGGCTGCAGCGCGAAGGCTTCCTCGCCGCCGATGCGCGCCAGCACATCGCGCTCGAAGTCGATGCTGGCCGCACGCCGGCGTGCGAGGGCTTCGTCGGCGGGCCATGGGACCCAGGGCGGATCGGTGAACACCAGGGCCAGGTAGCGGTGGAGTTCGGCGCGGTCGCGCACCGCGAACGGATGGCCGCCGGCCTCGATCTCGCGCACGAAGTCGTTGCGGGTGAACTCGACGCCGGCCGAGGACATCAGCAGCAGGCGCGGCACGCGCTCGGGATGGTCCGCGGCGAGCAGCCCGGCGATCTGCCCGCCCATGGAATGCCCGGCCAGCAGCACGACGGGCTCGTCGAGCGCGTCCAGGAATCCGATCAGGCGCTCGGCCTGCGCGATCGCGCCATAGTCCAGGCCATCGATGCGCTGGCTTTCGTTCCAGCCCGGCAGATCGGGGGCGATCAGCCGGTAGTCGTGGCGCAGTTCGCGCATCAGCGGCAGCCAGTTCTCCTTGCTGCCGGTGAAGCCGTGCACCAGCACCAGCAACGGCCCTTGTCCGGCTTCCAGGTAGCGCCAGCGGTGTCCAGCCGCTTCCAGCTCGCGCTCCTCGGCCTGCGCCAGCCAGCGCAGGCGGCCGAACTCGGCTTCCAGCGCCCAGTCGGGGCTGGCCAGTCCCAGGGCCGCATAGGCGGCGGCCAGGCCCACCAGCGCGACGAGGAGACGCTTCACTGGGGCTGTGGCTCGGGCTGGATCCCGGCGCCGCCCGCCTCGGCCTCAGCCTTGGCCAGGATCGCCTCGACCGAGGCCATGGTGATCGGGTGGTAGCCCGGCCGCGCCTCCTCGAACACCTTGCGCGCGAAGCCGAGATCCTCGGGCGAGGCTGCCAAGGCACTGTAGATCGGCAGGATCAGCTTGCGCCGGCCGATGCGCTTGAGGAAGTCGGCGATCGCCACGCGCGCCTCGAAGTAGCCGCTGCGGATGCTGAGCGGATACCAGCGCTGGGCGATTTCGGGATTGGCGGTGCCGGTGAAGCGGAAGGCAGCATCCAGCTCCGTCATGCGCTCCGGCGGCAGGGTCTCGGGCAAGCCTTCGAGGAATCGCACCCACTCCTGCGTGCTCCACTGGGCGGTACGCAACCCGCCGGCGCCGCGCACTCCGTCCTCCCATTGCCCGAGGGCGGCGTCCACCGCGGCGAAGCGCGCGCTCTCGGTCGGTTCGGCGAAGGCGGGCACGCCGGCACCGTTGAGCCACTCGTCGAGCTCTGCTTCGCTGATCGCCTTCGGTCGCTCGGGCATCAGGTGCTCGCGCAGGTCGGCGATGAAGTCGTCGGTGGTGATGCTGCGGAAGGCATGGCGGTCGAAGTAGCCGCGCAGCCAGGCATCGAAGCGTTCGCGTCCGAAGCGCCGTTCGAGGAAGTGCAGGAACCAGGCACCCTTGTCGTAGGCCACCGCGGTCAGGGCCTCGTCGGGATCCCGCCCGGGCGTGGGCGGCAGCTTCAGCGCCTGCATGCCGGGCTCGAGCTCGGCCAGTTCGTCGCGCAGCTGGCGCTGGCTCAGGGCCTGGTCCATCTCCGCACGCTCGGTGCCGTAGATCGCCTCGACGATGCGGTTCTCGACGTAGCTGGTGAAGCCCTCGTTGAGCCACATGTCCTTCCAGCTCGCATTGGTCACGAGGTTTCCGGACCAGGAGTGGGCCAGTTCGTGCGCGATCAGGCCGGTGAGCGAGCGGTCGCCCACGATCACGGTGGGCGTGATGAAGGACAGGCGCGGATTCTCCATGCCGCCGAAGGGGAACGAGGGCGGCAGGATCAGCAGGTCGTAGCGGCCCCAGCGGTAGGGACCGTAGAGCGATTCGGTGACCTCGATCATGCGCTCGGTATCGGCGAACTCGGCCACCGCCGACTCCAGGGTGGCAGGCTCGGCCCACACCCCGGCGCGCTCGGAGATCGGCGCGAACGCCAGGTCCCCGACCGCGATCGCCATCAGGTACGACGGAATCGGCTGCGGCATGCGGAACAGGTAGTTGCCGTTGCGCATCGCGGCCGGATCGTTGTCGGCGCTCATCACGGCCATCAGCTGCGGCGCGGTACGGATGCGCGCGCTGTAGGTGAAGCGCACTCCCGGGGTGTCCTGCAGCGGCACCCAGCTGCGCGCATGGATGGCCTGCGACTGGCTGAACAGGAACGGATGCTTTCCGCCCGCGGTCATGGACGGCTCCAGCCACTGCAGGCCGGACGCCGAGGGCGAGGTGCGGTAGCGGATGCGCACAACTTCATGCTGTCTGCGAAGCGTAATGCTGAGCTTCGAGCCGAAGATGGGATCTGCCGGATCAAGCGTGTGCGTTGCGCGGTACCAACCGGAGCTGCCTGACTTGGCGAGGACCTTTTCGATCTGCAGGTCCCGGGTATCCAGGATCAGCTCACGCGCCTTCTCGTCCTGCCAATCCAGGGCGATGTCAACGTAGCCCCTCAGCTCTCGGCGGGAGAAGTCAACCTTGAGGTCGAGACTGAGGTGACGGATGCGGACCTTGTCGGGCTGTGACCACGAATGCTCATCCTGTTGGCGCGGAGGAGACTGCGCTGGCGCCACGCACGGAAGGATGAAAAACAGCAGTGCTGCTAAGACGCGCATAAGGCTGGACAGGACGAAGACCGTGGAGGGCCACAGTGTAGCGTTCTCTGGCGGAGGGCCGTAATGGGCCTCGGGGGCCCAGGATCACTGATCCGCAAAAAGCAAACGGCCAGTCTTTCGACTGGCCGTTTGGGGATAGGGCCCTGGCGATGACCTACTCTCGCATGGCTGTTGCCACACTACCATCGGCGTGCGTGCGTTTCACTTCCGAGTTCGGGATGGGATCGGGTGGTTCCACACGGCTATGTTCACCAGGGAGGCTGTGGAGGGTCGCGGTTCGCGGTATAGCGATCGCGCCTGCCTCTCGTAGGGACTTGCGACGTAGCGAGCATTGATTCTGGCTGTCTCGACGGGTCGAGGTGCTAAGGGATCGCGGAGTTGGCTTGAGGTTATATGGTCAAGCCGCACGGATCATTAGTACTGGTTAGCTCAACGCATTGCTGCGCTTACACACCCAGCCTATCAACCACCTGGTCTTGATGGTTCCTTCAGGGGAGTCGAGCTCCCGGGAGATCTCATCTTGAGGCGCGCTTCCCGCTTAGATGCTTTCAGCGGTTATCGCTTCCGAACATAGCTACCCGGCAGTGCCACTGGCGTGACAACCGGAACACCAGAGGTTCGTCCACTCCGGTCCTCTCGTA
>JANJTY010000169.1 GCA_024710865.1 Lysobacteraceae bacterium
GGCTGGAACAGGCCAGGGCGACGGGACGCCCGCTGGCCCTTGCGCTGATCGACATCGACCACTTCAAGCGCATCAACGACCGCTGCGGACACGGCACGGGCGATGAAGTGCTGCAGCGCGTGGCCGCCGTGCTGCGCGAACGGGCGACTCCCCCGGCGCTGGCCGGGCGCTATGGCGGCGAGGAGTTCGCGCTGGTGATGCCCGACACCGCGCTGCAGGACGCACGCATCCTGGCCGAGCGGGTGCGCGCGGAGGTGGCCGAGGCGGGCGGTTCGCTCGACCTGGCCGGGTTGTCGCTGACGGTGAGCGTCGGCGTGGCCGACGTGTCCGGACTGGACCCGACGCAGGCCTACGCCGCGGCCGACGATCGCCTCTATCAGGCCAAGCGCGCGGGACGGGACCGCATCGTGGGCTGAATGCAGCGACCGGCGCGCTCGCCCAGTCGCGCAGCCTGCGCAGCAGGGGCCGGGCAGACGCCGGGAGCGTCAGAAGGCGATGCGAACGCAGGTGCGCTCCGAACGGCGTAAGCTGGTCCCGCAGCCAGCATGCGTTCCTTGGGCGTTGTTCGATCTCCCGGGAGGCAGGAATGCGTTTCTGCTCGATCCACTCTGGTGCCCGCGCGCGTCGCTACGCCGGCGTCGTGCTCGCTTGCCTGAGTCTCGTCGCTGCGACAGCGACAGTGGCAGGTGCGGCAGATGCGGTGGCGGGCGGCGTGGGGGGCAACCCTCCTGTCCGTGCATCGGCCGAGCCAATGGCATCCACCCGTGGCTTCAACGGGATGGCACGGGCCGATGCCGCCGTGGAGGCCTGCCTCGTCGGCGCCTGGACCGCCGTCGCGCCGGCGACGCATGCCCGATCGCGGGGAGCGCTCGTATTCACGGGGGCGGATCGGCGCTTCTACCTGGTCGGCGGTGAAGGCGCCGGATCCAACCGCGATCTTCCCATCGAAGCCTACGATCCCGTGCTGGACAGTTGGTCCGACCGCGCGGCACTGGCGGTGGGAGTCGCGAACACGGCGGCTGCGGCCATCGGGCAGTATGTCTACGTCGCGGGCGGCTACACCGGAACCGTGGGCGTTGCGGCACTTCAGCGCTACGACGTCGTCGGCAACACCGTGACCAGCATGGCGCCGATGTCCGGTCCGCTCTACGCGCACGCCGCCGTGGCCTTGGGCAACCGGCTGCACGTGCTGGGCGGATCCGAAACCGGCATCGCCGGCAGCACGCACCGCATCTACAACGCTTCGACGAACGCCTGGTCGGATTCCACCCCGCTCCCGGTTCCCGTCGCGTACGCAACGGCGGTGACCGACGGCACCTACGTCTATGTCCTCGGCGGCGGCAGCGAGGACTTCGACACCGTGCAGCGCTTCAATCCGGCCACGTCGGCGTGGGCGGTCATTTCCCCCATGGGCACGAGGCGCGGCGGCGCGTCCGGGTTCTACGACGGGCGCAACGTCTGGGCCATCGGTGGCGGATGGACAACCTACCTGGACTCGACCGAGTTCTGGGACGGCACGCGCTGGCAGGCCGGTCCGATCCTGACCGCTGGCATGCGCACGGCGGGAGCCGCGTTCGGCGACGGCAGGGCGTTGAAAGCGGGTGGCTGGGATGGGACCTACAGCAACCACGCGGAAGTGCTGGAGATCGACTGCCCGCCGCCTCCGCCGACGGAAGGCTGCAGCATCGGCGCCTGGCAACCGGTGAACGCCCTGACCGTCGCACGTTCGCGGCTGGGTCTGGCCTTCGCGCCCGCCAACGGCCGTTTCTACGCCATCGGTGGAGAGGGCCTGGGTGGAGACCGCAACCTGCCGATCGAGGAGTTCGACCCCGCGACCGGTGCCTGGGTGCCCAAATCAACCCTGTTGACGGGCGTTTCCAACGCCGGCGCGGCTGCCATCGGGGGCCAGGTCTACGTACCGGGCGGCTATACCGGTTCGCTTCACGTCGCCGACCTGCAGCGCTACGACGTGGTGTCGGATTCCGTGTCCGCATTGGCGCCGATGCCTGCGCCGAACTCGGCCCACGCCGCGGTGGCGCATGCGGGCCGACTGCACGTGCTCGGCGGCAGTGGCGACGGACAGGCAGGGTATACCCACTACGTCTTCGACCCTGCAGCCGGCAGCTGGAGCGACGGGGCACCGCTGCTGCGGGCCGTGCGATACGCCGCAGCGGCGTCGGATGGGACTTACATCTACCTCATCGGGGGTGATACCACGGATCTGATCACCGTGCAGCGATACGAGCCCGCATCCAACCTCTGGACCGAGGCGCCGATCATGGATACCGGACGCGGAGGGGCCGGCGCCTTCTTCGACGGCACCAACGTGTGGGCGATCGGCGGAGGCTGGTCCAGCTACCTCGACCGGACCGAGTACTTCGACGGCTTCCGCTGGCGCCTCGGCCCCGGCCTGAGCGCGGGCGCTCGCTCGCTGGGCGCCGCGTTCGGTGCGGGTCTGGCGCTGCGCGCCGGGGGCTGGAGCGGCGACTACAGCGATACCGCAGAAACCCTGACCATCGCGTGCGGCCCGGAGGTGTTCGCCGACGGCTTCGAATCCAACTGAGGCCCGGTGACCAGGGCAACGCGTCCCGCCATCCGCGGGCGCTTCCCACGACGCGGCGGCTGGTCGATCATGCCCGCCCATGACTCCCATCCTGATGTCCTGGAGCGGCGGCAAGGACGCCGCCTTCGCCCTGCAGCGCCTGCGCGAGCAGGGTGAGTTCGCGCCCGTCGCGCTGCTCACGATGGTGACCGACGAGGTCGAGCGCATCGCCATGCACGGCATCCGACGCGAGATCCTGCTGGCGCAGGGGCGCGCGCTGGGCCTGCCGGTGATCGAGGCGCGCCAGCCGCGCTTTCCCGACAACGCCAGCTACGAGGCCGGCTTCGTAGCGGCGCTGGCGCAGGCGCAGGCGCGCTGGCCGGGGCTCTCGCACATCGCCTTCGGCGATCTGTTCCTCGAGGACGTGCGCGCCTTCCGCGAGGCCCTGCTGCAGCGCCAGGGCTGGACCGGGGTGTATCCGCTCTGGGGCGAGCGAACCGCCGCGCTGGCGCCACGCCTGCTGGCCGAAGGCCTGGACGCGCGCCTGTGCTGCGTCGACACGCGTCGGCTCGATCCGTCCTACTGCGGCCGCCGCTTCGATGCCGCGCTGCTGGCCGAGTTGCCGCCCGAGGTCGATCCCTGCGGCGAACACGGCGAGTTCCATACCCTGGTCGCGCACGCGCCTGGCTTCTCGGCGCCGCTGGCGCTGGAGCCGGGCCTGCAGCACCGCGACGAGTACGGCTTCGAGTACCTCGACTTCCATCTGGCTGGCGCCTGAGCCGGCTCGCTTTCCCCCCGCGGGACAAACCGCGACAATGGCCGGCGATCCACGTCCACCCGGGCAGGCGGCTGCAAGACCGCGCCCACCACGGAGGAACCCATGGCAGAACCCGTACTCACGCCGCCGCCCGGCGGCGCCAAGATCACCATCGCTGGCGGCAAGCTGCAGGTGCCGGACAACCCGATCATCCCCTTCATCGAGGGTGATGGCACCGGGCCGGACATCTGGCGCGCCTCGGTGCGCGTGCTCGATGCCGCGGTCGAGAAGGCCTACGGCGGCAAGCGCAAGATCCACTGGCTGGAGATCTACGCCGGCGAGAAGTCGAACAACCAGTTCGGCACCTGGCTGCCCGATTCCAGCGTGCAGGCCTGCCGCGACTACCTGGTCTCGATCAAGGGCCCGCTGACCACGCCGGTCGGCGGTGGCATCCGCTCGCTCAACGTCGCGCTGCGGCAGATGCTCGACCTCTACGTCTGCCTGCGCCCGGTGCGCTGGTTCAAGGGCGTGCCCAGTCCAGTGAAGGATCCGGGCAAGGTCGACATGGTGATCTTCCGCGAGAACACCGAGGACATCTACGCCGGCATCGAGTGGGCCGCGGGCACGCCCGAGGCGCAGAAGGTGCTCGACTTCATTGCCAAGGAGTTCCCGCAGGCCTTCGGCAAGATCCGCTTCGGCACGCCCGAGAAGGTGGCCGGCTGGCAGGCCGCGCTCGAGGGCATCGGCGCGCCGCACCGCGAGCTGCCGGTGCAGGTCGGCATCGGCATCAAGCCGGTCTCCTACCTAGGCACCGAGCGCCTGGTGCACAGCGCCATCGGCTATGCGATCGCCAACCAGCGCAAGTCGGTGACCCTGGTGCACAAGGGCAACATCATGAAGTTCACGGAAGGCGCCTTCGCCGACTGGGGCTACAAGGTGGCGCGCGACTACTACGGCGCGGTCGAGCTGGACGGCGGCCCCTGGCACGTCATCCCGGAGGGCAAGCCGGGCGCGGGCCTGATCATCAAGGACGCGATCGCGGATGCCTTCCTGCAGCAGATCCTGCTGCGGCCGGCCGAGTACGACGTCGCCGCCACGCTCAACCTCAACGGCGACTATCTTTCCGATGCGCTGGCCGCGCAGGTCGGCGGCATCGGCATCGCGCCGGGCGCCAACATCAACTACGTCACCGGCCACGCCGTGTTCGAGGCCACCCACGGCACGGCGCCGAAGTACGCCAACCTGGACAAGGTCAATCCGGGCTCGGTGATCCTGTCGGGCGAGATGATGCTGCGCTACCTGGGCTGGACCGAAGCGGCGGACGCCATCATCGGCGCGATGGACCGCGCCATCGGCGCCAAGCGCGTGACCTACGACTTCGCCCGCCTGATGGAGGGCGCGACCGAGGTGAAGTGCTCGGAGTTCGGCGACGCGATCATCGCGGCGCTTTGACGGTGCGGACGGGAGGCAGCGAGAGCGGCCATTGGCCTGCCTCGCTGCCGTTCCCGCCGCGCGGCGACGGCGGTGTCCAGCGCGGGCACGGGTTCGTGTTGACACGGCTGGTCCCGGCTGACTACGCTTACAAAGAGCATCTGCGTCAGGGACGATGAGTTTGCTGATCTGCCTGCCCGCGACGGCAGCTCCGAGGGGCGGAGCGCTGCCGTCGGACCAAACCAATTCGAAGGGGAACACAATGCGCAAGACATCCATCCAGGCTGCAGTGCTCGCTGCCGCGGCCCTCGCCGCCGGGGCTGCCTCCGCGGTCACCGACACCTATACTGCGCCTGGCACGCCTGTCGCGATTCCCGATAACGGCAATATCGCGGTCGTGGCATCCGCGCCCGGTCCGGCGGCTGGCACCAACGTCACCGATGTCGACATCACCGTCGGAATCGCCCACACCTGGGCTGCCGATATCGATATCACCCTGGCCTCCTCCAACCCGGCGGTGGCAGCCACGACGATCATCAACGATTGCGGCGGCAATGGCGACTACGCCGGCACCGTCACGTTCGACGATGAGGCCGGCGCGCCCCAGGGCTGCGCTGGCGGCACGATTGTCGGAAACGGGTCGGTCGTGCAGTCGCCTCTTGGCAACACGGTGATGGCTACCTTCGACGGCGCCGCCGCCGTGGGCGCGATGACGTGGACGCTGAACGTGGCCGACGACTCTTCGATCTGCACCGGCACCCTCAACTCGTTCTCGGTCACCGTGACCTCCGACCTGCCGCTGCCGGTCGAGCTGAGCACCTTCTCGGTCGACTGACCCGCGTTACCTGTCGGGTGTTGGAAAAAGGGGCCGTCAGGCCCCTTTTTCTTGCGCGAACGTCCAGCACCAAGCCGCTGCGTTCGCGCCGCGGCGGCCGCTCAGGGATGATCCTGCAGTTGCCGCTCCAGGCCAGCCGCGGCCTCGCGCACCGTCGCATTGGCCGGCAACTGGCGCAAGGCGGCCAGGCTGCGCCGCGCGGCGGCCGCGTGGCCCGCTTCGGCCTGCAGCAGGGCAAGGCGCAGGCGCGGCTCGGCCTCGGCCGGGCGCAGTTCGACCACCGCCTCGTACAGGGCGCGGGCGCGCGGGACGTCGCCCGCCAGGCGATACAGCGTGCCGGCATTCGCCACGACGTCCGCGTCGCGCGGGAAACGACGCACCGCCTCCGCCGCGGCCGCCAGTGCGCCGCTGCGGTCGCCCGCGCCGAACAGCGCGCTGCCCAGGTTGCGCCAGGCGGGCGGGTAGTCGGGGCTGCGTGCGATGAGCGCGCGGTAGGTGGCCGCGGCGGCTGCGTAGTCGCGCTGGGCGAACTGCAGGTTGCCCAGGCGCAACCGGGGCAGCAGGCTGGATGGATCGAGTGCGCTGGCACGGACCCAGGCCGCGCGAGCCCCCTCCGCATCGCCGCGTTCGTGGCGCAGACGGCCCTGCTCGGTCCAGGCCGCTGAGCTGGCCGGGTCCTTGCGCACGGCGGTGTCCCAGAACGCCGCTTCGTCGCGGTAAGCGCGCATGTCGTGCAGGCTGCCGATGGCGAGCGCGGCGAGCAGTCCCGTTGCCAGCAGCCGGAGGGCGCGGTGAAGACGTGCAGGGAGCGGCAGCAGTACCAGCATCCACGCCAGCCCAAGACTGGGCAGATAAAGGTAGCGGTGCATCAGCGCCCACTCGGGGTTCAGCGCGCGCAGGTTGAGGTGCGGGGCCAGGAAGCACGCGACCAGCAGAAGCGGCGGCACCCAGCGAGGGTGTCGGGCCGCGGCCCAGAGCGCTGCAATCGCCAGGGCGAGAAGCGACAGCCAGGGCAGCAGCAGCGCCGGGTCGGTGGCCTGGGCCACCGGGCGGAACGGACTGAACAGCGACAGGTCCACGGGCCAGACCCAGGCGCCCAGATAGGCCCAGATCAAGGGCGCGATGCTGGCCAGCGCCGCCGGCCAGTCCGGCGCCGAGGGGAACGGCACCGCGAGCGCGCCCAGCACCGCCACGCGCAGCGCAAGGTAGGCGAGGGCGAGGCACAGCGCGAGCAGGGCCGTTGCGGCCGCGGCGCGGCGCGCGTCCGGCTGCCGCCAGCCGACCCAGGTCGACAGGACGACGGCGAGCAGCGGCAGCGCCAGGCTGCTTTCCTTGATCAGCACGGCGCTGGCGGCGCCCAGGACGAACAGCAGCAGGCTTCCGTAGCGTGGTCGATCGGGCGGAACGAAGCCGCGCTCGGCGCCGAGCCAGCGGGCCAGTCCGGCGTAGCCGACGAGCACGACCAGGGCCGCGAGCACGTCATGCAGCCCGGTGATCCAGGCTGCACTGTGCACGTGCAGCGGATGCAGCGAGAACAGCAGCGACGCGAACAGGGCGCGGGCCGTGGCCAGGCCGTGCAGCCTGAACACCCAGAACGCCGCGCCGCCCACGCCGGCGTTGAGCAGGACGACGACGGCGTGCCAGCGCGACGGGTCGTCGCCGGCCCAGGGCCAGAGCACGGCCATCGCCAGAAACAGCAGCGGCCGGTAGTAGTTGCTCTGGGTTCCCTCCCAGCCGCGGCTGTAGGCATCGAAATCGCGACCGAAGTACCCGAGCGCCGCATCCAGCGAGCGAATCGCCGGATTGTTGGCCACCAGCGGCAGGTCGTCGTAGATGAACCCGTAGCCGAGGGTGGGCAGGTAGAGCAACAGCGGCGCGAGCACCGCCAGCGCCAGCCCGAACCGATCCGGACTGCCCCATCGCGCGGCGTGCTGCAGCCACGGCACGGAGCCGGCGGGCCTCATCGCCCGCCTCCGATCCGTTCCGGCGCAACGTGGCCCGGCCCGCACTGCATCGGTATAGTCGCGCGATGCCGCGAACCACCCTCCTGCGCCTCGCGCTGGGCGCCGCCGCCCTGGTGCTGGTCGGGCTCGGCCTCGCTTCGCTGCACCGGCCGCGCCCGCCCAACCTGCTGCTGATCACGCTCGATACCGTGCGTGCCGATCGCATCGGTGCCTACGGGGGTCGGGTGGCGGCCACGCCGACGCTGGACGCGCTGGCGCGCGACGGGATTCGGTTCGAACACGCATTCACTCCAGTGCCATTGACCCTGCCGGCGCATGCCACCCTGCTCACCGGTCTGCAGCCGCCGGGGCATGGTCTCACCGACAACGGCATGCGCGCCACGCGCTTTCCAGTGGCAACCCTGGCCGAGCGCTTGCGGGCGGAGGGCTACGATACTGCAGCGTTCGTCGCGGCCTTCGTGTTGCATTCGGTGCACGGCCTGGACCGCGGCTTCGCGCTTTACGACGATGGTCCCGACGCGGCGGGCGATGTGTTCTCCCAGTTCCGCGCGACGGCGCCCGCGGAAGAACGCGTCGGGGCCCTGATCGCCTGGCTGCAGCGCCCGCGCGATCGGCCCTTCTTCGCCTGGTTGCACCTGTTCGATCCGCATGCGCCCTACCAGCCGCCCGCGGGCTTCGCGGCGCGCTACGCGTCGCATCCTTACGAGGGCGAGATTGCCTACGTCGATTCCCAGCTTGGGCGCATCACGGCCTGGCTGGAGCGCAGCGGCGTCATGCAGGACACCCTGATCGTGGTTACCGCCGATCACGGCGAGGGCCTGGGCGAGCACGGCGAGCAGACCCACGGCATCTTCCTGTACGACTCGACCCTGCGGATTCCGCTCATCCTGCACTGGCGCGGCCGCATCGCCCCCAGCGTCGAGACCCGGCCAGCGGCCCTGGTCGACGTGATGCCGACCGTGCTCGGGCTCTTCGACCTGCCGCAGGAGGCCGTGCGGCACGGCGTGGACCTGCTGTCGGCCGAGCCCGGCGACGCGCCCTGGCGATTCGTGGCCTATTCCGAGTACCCGCGACGCCAGTACGGCTGGGCGCCGCTGGCCGCGCTGCGCGAGGAGCACCTCAAGTACATCGAGGCACCGCAGCCCGAGCTGTACGACCTGTCGCGCGATCCAGCCGAGCTGGTCAATCTGGTGTCCGTGGCGCCGCACGACGCGGCCATACGCTTGGCGGACCAGCTCGATCTGGCGACGGCGGAACTTGCCGCGGTGGCAGAGGCGGGGGCGGTTGACGCCGGCATGACCGCCGACGTCCGCCGGCGCCTGCAATCGCTTGGCTATCTTGCCGCATTCGAGCCGCCCGCCAGAGGCGCAGGCCCCGGTCTCGACCCGAAGGAGGGCCTGCCGTCGCTGGGCCCGATCGAGACGGCGTTCGAGGCCCTCGCGCGGCAGGATCTGGCCGCGGCGGAGGCGCTCTTCCGCGCAAGCATCGCGGCCAGCCCCGATGGCATCGCCGCGCGCGACGGCCTGGCCCGGACCCTGGAGCTGGCAGGTCGCGCGGGTGACGCGGAGGCCGAGTACGAAGCCATCCTGCGGCGCGATCCAGAAGCCATGCTCAGCCTCGGCCGCCTGGTCGAACTGCGCACGCAGCGCGGCGCATGCGAGGCGGCGCGCGCGCCGGCCGAGGCCTTGGCCCGCCTGTTGCCGGACGCCGAACCGGTCCGGCAGCGCCTTGAGCGCTGCCGTGCTGCGGCTGCGTCGGGTGCGGGAACGACCGACGCGGGCGTAACCCCGCGGCCCGTCCAGTGAGCGTAGCGCGCGCGGTCCTGAAGCCGTCGATTGCCGCGTGCGCCCGCGCGACGTGCCTGGCGCGGGGTCGATGCCGAATCGCAGCCTGCCTGCCGGCGCGGGCCTGGCTCAGCGGGCGTTAGCGTCGACCGAAGGCCGCCACGCGCCGAGTGCCTCGCTGGCAGCCACCTGCATGGCGCGGTCGTCGGCGAGGCGCGCGAACACGATGAGCTCGCCCGGGCCCTGCGGCGAGGCCAGGGCCAGCTCGATCAGCGCGGCCGTGTCGCGCCGCCGGGCGCCGGCCGACTCGAGGTAGCGCAACACCAGGTCGTCCGGATAAAGCCCGCGGCCGCGACGTGCGAGCGTCAGTGCATCTGGCGCACGCCCCTGCCGCAGCGCCGCCGCGGCCGCCAGGCGCAGCGCCGGGCGCGAGTGCGGGTTGAGGTCGAGGGCACGGTCGAGCTCGCGCACGGCGTCGGCGTCCCGGCCGGTGCTGAGCGCGACCAGGCCGCGCAGCACTGCGACCGCGCCATGCCCGGCGTCGATCGCCTCGGCCCGGGTGAGCGCCGCTTCCGCCTCGCCCCAGCGCTTCGCGCCAACGGCACTCAGGGCCAATCGGATCTCGGACTCCAGGGCTTGCTCGCGCTGCGCCGATGGCCACAGCAGGCCGGCACCGAGCGCGATGCCGAGCAGCACGACCGCGACACGCAGCGGCCAGCGCGGGGCGCCAACGACGGGCGCGGGAACATCGGCTGAGAACGCGGGGCGGCTGCGCGCTTCGAGCACCAGCAGGGTGAGGGCCAGGGCAGCCAGCGGCAGGGACGTCAGGCTGAGCGCCCCGTCGTGATGCGGCGCGATGGCGAAGGTCCACAGGGCGAGGGCCAGGGCGAGCGCGCTGGGCAGCCACCAAGCGTTCTCGCGGCGCCGCACGATGCGGGTGGCAGGCGAACGCCCGGGCGCGAGCGCCACGGCGGCGACCAGCAGCGGAAGCAGGAGATGGACCAGCCCGAAGCCATCGAGCGGCACGCTGGGCGAGAGCGGGGTCAGCGCGAGGTGCGCCGCGAAGTGAAGCGGAAACGCCAGGCAGGCCAGGCCCAGCGTCCACCCGCGCCCGCCCGCGCACCAGACCAGGAACGGCAGCAGCAGATCGAGCGCCACGAAGGACCAGTCCAGCAGCGCGACGGATGGCACGTTCCAGCCCGCCACCGCTCCGCCCGTCGGCAGGGTCCAGGTCCACCAGCCAGAGGCGATCGCGGCGCCCTCCACCGCGGCGCACACGCTGCCCATGGCGACCATGGCCAGCAGCGCCACGCGTGCCGGCGTTGCCCGCCATCCGGCGACGGCGAGCGCGCGCTCCGCCAGGCCCCAGGCGAGCAGCAGCGCCACGCCCCAGCCAATCACCTCCTGCGGTGAACTCGACCCGAGCTGGACCACGGTCTGCTGCAGTCGATAGGGACGCTCGCCGCCGAGCGACTGCATGATCCGCTCGATGCCGCCCGCGCGCAGCACGGCGTAGACCGCGGTGGCGACGCAGAACGCCAGCAGCAAGCGCCCACCCTGCAGTCGCTGCCGGTGCCACAGCAGCGCGGCCAGCGCGAGGGCCGAAGGCAGCGCCAGCAGCCACCACTGGGCGTTCATCGCGCAACCCGTCTCCGGTCAGGGCCGGGCATCAGCCGTCCACCAGAAGCAGTTCCATCC
>JANJTY010000212.1 GCA_024710865.1 Lysobacteraceae bacterium
GGCGAACTGCTCGGCCAGCTCAACGAAGGCCTGGAGAAGTTCTTCAACGCCCTGGCCGGCAGCGGGCGCGAGCAGGACGTGGTGGTGCAGATCGTGTCCGAGTTCGGCCGCCAGATCACCGCCAACGGCAGCGCCGGCACCGACCACGGGCAGGGCGGCATGGCCATCGTGCTGGGCGCGGCGGTCAACGGTGGCCTGCACGGCGAGGCCCCCACGCTCGATCCCGGCGGCCCGACCCGGCCCAACCGCATCTTCGATGCGCAGGTCCCGACCACCGACTTCCGCCGCCTGTTCGCCGCCACCGTCAACCACCTCGCCGGCGATTCGGGCGCGGCCGAGGTGGTGCTGGGCGCCGGCGTGGGCGCGCCGCTGGAGGTCTATCGCTCGGCGACGGGGCTGTTTGGGGATGGGTTCGAGTCGTAGGCGACGATTCGGCCGTGCTCAGAATCCGTGCAGCGTCTCGATGTGGCTGCCGGCGCCGTCGTAGCGCTGCGCTTCGAAAGCGCCGGCTGCCTGCAGGCACTCGCCGCTGCGTGGGTCCTGCCAGAGGTAGTCGATGAATACCGTCCAGCCACCGTCATCGGCGGCGGCGATCCGGAAGCGGCACGGCTCGGAGCCATCCTTGACCGTGCAGCGAGGTGCGATGCGGCGGGCGGCCTCGGCCAGCACGCGGGTTTCGATCGGGGACAGGGTCTCTGCGTCGACGCGCGCGAGGCAGCGCGGGTGCTCGGCCGGGTCCGGACCGGCGCAGGCTGCGCCAAGCAGCAGCGCCATGCCCGGCGCGCGCGTTCTCATGCCTCGCGCGTCGGCGCCTGCGCCGGCCGGCGCTCCGGCCGCC
Organism: Lysobacteraceae bacterium; assembly: GCA_024710865.1. GTDB lineage: Bacteria > Pseudomonadota > Gammaproteobacteria > Xanthomonadales > Xanthomonadaceae > JANJTY01. The sequence continues at coordinate 839 of JANJTY010000212.1, forward strand.
ACCAGCGCGGGCGCGCCGGTGCCTGCGGGCGGCGCATCAGCACCAGCGCGAGCAGCAGGGCGCTCACCGCCAGCAGCGACCACCAGACGAGTTCGCCGAGGGCGACGAAGGCCCACATCAGCAGGGGCAGGGCGCCGAAGTCGCAGGCGCCCTCGATGTACGGTCCGGCGATGGCCTCGATCACCCAGGTCAGGGCCTCCGCCACTGCCTCCACCAGCCAGCCCAAGGCCTCCATCACGGTCTCGATCACTTCGTCCAGCATGGCCATGCTCCGCGTCTGGGTCTTGCAGGAGGAAACGGAGCCGGGCCACGGCCGGCGACACGCGCCGGGAGTTCAGCCGCGCCCGCCCGCCTTTTCCAGCCACAGCGCCAGGATCGGCGGCAGGCCGGTGTCGGGATCGGGCTCGGTGGCGAGCGCTGCCTGCGGTTGGACCCGACCCGCGATGAGGCGGGTGGCGCGCAGGCCCAGTTCGTGCCGGCTGGGGTCCGAGCCGCGCATGACGAACAGCAGCACGCCGCCCGGCACCGGGCGCACGGCCCAGGCGTCGAGCAGCTCCTCCTCGGCGCCGGCCGGGCGCACCGAGACCGTGGCGGTCTGACTGGCATCGCTCCAGGCCGGCGCAAACGGGCCCTCGCCCAGGCGGGATTCGTCCAGGCCGATGCCGCGCGCCAGGTAGGCGCCGAAACCGACGCGCTCGGCGTAGGGACGCGGCGCGAGATCCAGGTCGGACAGCGGCCGGAAGCGAACCTCGATGAACCAGGCGTCTTCCTGGCCCATGTCGACGTCGCGGTGCACGACCCAGCCCAGGGTTTCGGAGTCGAGCGGAAGGCCGCGGATCTTGGCGATCAGGTAGAGGGTCGAGGTCGGGGCGAAGCGGAACTCCGAGGGCAGGGCCAGCTCGGCCTGGGCCGGCGCCATGGGCACCCGACCGAGGCGATAGGACAGGCGGCTGCCGACCGAGGCCAGGCTGGGTAGTTCGGCCGGAGCGGCCGGCTCTGCCGGATCGGTCGTCGGAGATTCGACCGCGTCGCGCGGCGCGGCGGCCACCGGCGCCGGTCGGGCCGGTGGCGGCTGCGACGGTGCGGCGACCGGCGCATCGTCCGCGGCGTAGTCCTCGTCCGCCTCGTCGTAAGCGTCCTCGTCGGCGTACTCCCCTTCTCCGGCATAGGCCGACTCGCGCGCCGCGACGATCTTCTCGGCCAGCTCGGGGTTGTCCATGCGGATCGATTCGATGTCGGCGTCGGTCATGTAGGGCGCCTGCTCCAGCACGAAGTCCTCGGCCGCGCCCTGCCCGCTCGAGATCGCCATGAGCGCCGCGACCAGGGCGATGGCGAAGGGGATGCGGACGTCGCCGTCCGGGTCGCCCCAATGCTTTATCACCACCAGCAAGGCCGCGGGCCAGAACAGGAACACGAGCACGGCGAGGCCGCCGCTGACGCGCGCGGTCTTGACCGTCATCCACAGGATCATGGCGAACAGCAGCAGCCACCAGAACGTCACGGCACCCATGGCGGACTACTCCAGGCTCAGGCTGCGCACGCGCGATGCGGGGAGGTCGAGGTGGGCGTAGCCGCTGGGCAGCTCGACCCGCAGGCGCAGGTTGCCGCCATCGGCACGCACGACCCGTCCACGGCGCAGGCGGCCGTCGTTCAGCACCACGCGAACATTGGCACCTACATGGCCCGGCAGCGCGCCGAAGGCAAGGCTCTCGCCGCGCGCAGGCGCCGCCGTGGCGGGCGCGCGGTTGGCCGCCACGTAGCGGGCGATCCAGGTGGCGTCATCCAGTTCCGCGCCGCTCGCGGTTCCCGCGAGCACACAGACCAGCGCCAGCGCCAGCAGGCGCCCGATCATGCAACGCATTCGACCTTCCCGGGCCTTGCCGGCCGCTTCCAACAACGGGGCGGCGGACGCGTTAGCCGCATCACGCCGCATTCACGGAATGATGCGGTCAGCGATCTTCGGCGGCAAGCCGGCCGGCTCAGGTCTTGCGAGCCGGGGGGGGCGCGGGGCGTGTTTGCTGGGCCCGGATCAGCAGGTCGAGCCGGGTGGCGATGGTGGCGAGCAGCTCCTGCTGTGCGGCGCGGCCCTCGTTGCGCGTACGGATCTCGTCCACCAGGGGCCGGAAGCCGACCTCCAGCGCCGAGCGCAGGCCGTTCAGCCACATCGCGCCCTCGGTGGTGGCGTTGCGCTCGAAGGTGCGCGCCAGCGCCTGCTCGCTGGCGATGCGCTGCAGCAGGTCGATCAGGGCCGGCCAGTGTTCGTCGCTGCCTTCGCCCGGCGCCGTCGCGGACTCCGCCGGGCGCTGCGCGGCGGCCTCGGCCAGGCCCCGCAGGCCGGCGGCCAAAGCATCCAACCGCGCCACCACGTCCTGTCCGATCCGCTGCTGCGCGCCCTGCGCCTGGCCCAGCGTGGACAGTCCACGCACGCCCTCGACCAGGTCGTGCAGCTGGGCCACCACGCGCACGCCGACCTCCGAATCGGCGCCGCCGAGCGACTTGTTGCGGCGGTAGTCGTGCTTGATCTGCTCCCAGCGCGCCATTTCGGCCTCGGTCTGGCGGCCGAGCAGTTCGGCCAGCTTGAGCAGGTTCTCCTCCGCGCCCGCGGTGAGCAGCTGCGACTCGCCCTGGTAGTGGTCGCGCATCAGCTGCTCGATGTCGGCATCGTTCATCGCGGGCGAGAGCTTCTCGGCCAGCTTGTTCATGTTGCGGTAGCTGCCCTGCAGCTTGAAGGGCGGTTCGGTGCGGTAGGCATCGTCCTGCGCAGCCGAAGCGATGTACTGCTGGTTGACCCGGAAGACGATGTCGCGCACCTGCATCAGGCGCTTGAGGATGGCCTCGATCTCGCTGATCTCGGCCGCGCTGTAGCCGTGCGAGAGCTCGTTGGCCGAGAAGGGCTTGCCCTCCGCCTTGTTGATCAGCTTGTAGACGTCGCCCATCTCGCGCGTGGCCAGCGGCGCCAGCACCGGGTTGGAGGTGAGGCAGTTCTCCACGTAGCTCAGGCGGAAGCTGTCCTGCATGCCGCCCAGCACGTCGCCCAGGTTGTAGACGTCGGCGCGGTTGGCCAGCATGTCGGGAATCTTGAAGACCTCGCCGGACTCGGTGTAGGGGTTGCCCGCCATCACCACGCAGAACTTCTTGCCGCGCATGTCGTAGGTGCGGGTGCGGCCCTGCCACACGCCCTCGATGCGGCGGGTGGCGTCGCAGAGCGAGATGAACTTCTGCAGGAACTCCGGATGGGTGTGCTGGATGTCGTCGACATACAGCATGGTGTTATTGCCCATCTCCAGCGCCAGGTTGAGCTTCTCCAGCTCGCGCGCGGCGGTGGCGTCGGGCGCCTGCGAAGGGTCGAGCGAGTGCACGTTGTGGCCCAGGGCGGGGCCGTTGATCTTCATGAAGTTCAGGCCCAGGCGGTGGGCCACGTACTCCATCAGGGTGGTCTTGCCGTAGCCGGGCGGGCTGATCAGCAGCAGCAGGCCGGAGAGATCGGAACGCTTGTCCTCGCCCACCGTGCCCATCTGCTTGGCGAGGTTGTCGCCGATGATGGGCAGGTAGACCTCGCTGATCAGCTTGTTGCGCACGAAGGCCGTCAGCGGCTTGGGCTTGAACTCGCCAAGGCGCATCGCGGAGCGCTCGGATTCGAGCCGCGCGTGGCGCAGGGCGTGGTAGTGCTTGAGGCCCGGCAGGAAGCCGCGGCGGTGCTGCTCGAAGCGGGCCTCGAAGCCGTCCACTGTGAAGCCGAGCCGGCCATCCACGATGCGGGGATGCTGGCCGAGCAGTCCGCCGACCTCGGCGCGCAGGTCGGCCTGGGCGATGCGGTGCGGCAGGGCCTCGCCCACGAGCAGCAGGGCGGCGGCCTCGTGCCGGTAGGTCGCGAGCGTCGCGTGCGAGGCATCGCCCAGCAGCGCGTCCAGCCAGGACAGCAGCAGGCCCACGCGCGCATCCAGCCGCCCGTCCAGACGCTTGAGCGTGTCCTGCAGCTCGTGCCAGGCATGCGCGGCCTCGAGCTTGCCGCGCAGGGCGCTGGCCAGTTCGCCGGCGTACTTGCTGAAGTGGAACTGCGGGTGTTCGGCGGCCAGCTCCTGCGCGAGGTACTCGGCGGCGCGCGCCGGATCCGCGGCGGGGATCTCGATGGCGTACTCGGTAGCGAAGGCCTCCAGCGCCGACTGCAGCTCGGCGCGCAGGGCCAGCGCGCCGCCGCCGTGGCCGAACAGCTCGCGCATGCGGCGCGCGGCGCGGGCGCGCTCGGGCCAGGTCGCCGCCTGCGGGTGCTGGTGGCTCAGCACCGACCAGCCGAGCAGGGCCAGGGCGCGGCAGTCGGGCGCGAAGCGCAAGGCGCCGGCCTGCGCGCGCAGCGGCAGCAGGGCGGCGAGGATGCGCGCGGCATCGTGGTCGTGGATGCCCTTCTCGTAGCCCTCGCGGTAGCGCGGCGCGGCGAATTCGCGCAGGCGCAAGGCCAGCGGCTCGCCGGCAATCGCCAGGCGCTCCAGCTCGCCCAGGCTCAAGGCCTCCTCGCCGCGTTCGGCCGCTTCCAGCACGCAGCCGGCCAGGTACTCGGCGCGGTAGAGGGTAGGCGACTCGGATTCCAGATCGACCTGCCAGTAGGGCCGGCAGGTTTCGAGCTCGGTATCGTCGAGGCGCTGCAGGTAGTCGGTGCCGGTGAGGTGCAGGTAGAGCCCGTCCTCGCGCGGCATCAGAGTCAGGTCGAGTGCCTGCCGGTTGACGCTGAAGCGGTGCCGGCCGAGGCGGATGACCGTGCCTTCGCCCTCGAACAGATCGCTGCGGTCGCGCAGGGCGCGCAGGGCGTTGTCACGCGCGGCCTTGAGCCGGGCCTCGATGTCGTCGGCCTTGACCGTGTCCTTCAGCGCGCGCAGTCGGCCGGCGAGGTCGCGCAGCTTGAGGATCAGCGCGTCGCCGGCGAAGAAGGCGTTGAGCGCGTCCTGGGTGGAAAGGCGCTCGGCCCGCCGCGGCAGGCCGTCGAGGATGCGCAGCGCGGCATCGTGCACGCCCTGCGCCTTGCGCTGGCGCTCGTCCAGCAGGGCCTGGCGCTGGCCCTCGAAGGCTTCCAGCACTTCCTCGCGCTTTTGCAGGATGTCGTCGAGGAAGCCTTCGTGCTCGCCGAACTGGCTCTCGAGTTCCTCCAGCTGCACCAGCACGCGCGCCAGCTGTTCTTCGCAGGCTTCGGGCTCGCGCGCCTGCGACAGGGCGCTGGCCACGCTCTGGCCGAAGAGCTGGAACTGCGCGCCGAACTGGGCCACGGCCTCGGCCGAGCCGAGCGAACGCCGGCGCTGCTCGGCGCGGGCGCGGGCCTGGTTCAGGCGCGCATACAGGGCCGAGATCGCCTCCACCACGCGGGTGCGCTCGGCGGCGTCGTCCACCGGCAGCGTGCCCATCAGGTTGGACAGCATGTCGAGGTCGGCGCCGAGGTCGCTCAGGCCCTGCAGCGGCTCGCGCAGGGTGGCCACGCCGTTCGCGCCCTGCGCCTGCGCATCGAGCGCATCCAGGCGCTTGCCCAGCGGCTCCAGCGCCACCGGGCTGGCGAGGAAACGGCCGGTGGCCTGGCCGATCCGCTCCTGCGCCTCGCGCAGCTGGCCTTCCATCTGGTCGATGGCGGGCACGTCGATGTAGCGGAAGTCGCGGATGGTGAGCAGGCGGCCGCGCAGGGCGGCGATGCCGTTCAGGGCCTCGACGAAATCCGAGACCTGCTCCCAGCGATCGGGCGTGAGCGCGCGCAGCAGCGCCGCCTGGCGTTCCCTGGCCTCGGCCAGGGCCTGCTCGGACTGGCGCCGGATGCTGACGACCTTCTCGTACTCGTCCAGCACCTGCTCGGCGGTGGCGGCGATCTCCTTGACCAGGCCGGCCGCGCCCTGGCAATGGGCATCGTCGATCCAGTGGTGCAGGTCGAACAGGCGGCGCGCATCGCCCACCAGGCGCTCGAAGCGCGCCGCCGAGATGTCGCTCGATTCGATCTCGCGCGCGATGCCGAGCAGATCGGACAGGCCGCGCACCACCTCGGCGTTGCCGATCCTGCCCATGAAGCTGGTGCGCGGCGGCTGGCGCGCGGCGAACTCCTCGCTGGCAAACGGCGTGGCCCAGATCTGCATCGGGTGCACGCGCGTGGCCTCGGCGCTCTCGGCCGTGAAAATGACCATGCGCCCGTCGTCCATCAGGGCGTAGCCGTGGCCGAAGATCGGCGTCTGCAGGCGGCGCTGGATCAGGTTGTAGGTAAACAGCGCCAGCCGGCCTTCCTCCGGCTCGTAGAACACGTAGAGCACGTCCTCGCCGTTGGGCGAGCGGATCGTGCGCTTGAAGCCCATGCCGTCCATCGAGCGCTCGAAGCGGCGGTGCTCGCCGTTCTGCAGCACGTAGCCGCCGGGGAAGACGATGCCGTGGTCCTCGGGCAGCTGGATGCAGGCCGCGCCGATGGCGTCGATGCGCAACACGCTGCGGGTCAGGCGGCAGTAGACCAAGTACCGCCACACGTCTTCGCGGTAGGGCAGGACGCGCAGCAGGATCAGGCTGCCGACCGCGGCGTACTCGACCACGGCATCGTCGAGCGACTGGGTCTTGTCCGCCACCGGCTCGCGGTAGACGCCGAGGCCGTCCTCGGTGTTGTTCTCGACCTTGACGGTGAGGTCGCCGCCGACGGTCTCGACGAAGACGGTGTCGAGGATGTTGAGGTGCGGATGGCGCCCGTGCACGGCGTGCTCGCGCGTGCAGCGTGTCCACTCGAAATCGTAGGCCGGCGGCGGCGCAATCTCGCGTTCGCCGCGGTTGTCGATGTAGCGCACCTGGCTGCCGTCGGCCGACACGTTCCAGCGGAACACGCGCACGTCGGTGAGGCGCTCGCCGATCTGGAAACTGGCCAGCAGCTTGCCGCGTCGAACGACCAGCTGCAGCAGTCGGGTGTGCTTGTAGTAGGCGTAGAGCTCGCGGAAGTCGTTGCGGAAGGTCGGATCGTCTAGGAAGCTGCCGGCCAGCGGCACGGGCTCGACGTCATAGCCCTCCGCGCCCTCCACCAGACGGTAGAGCGAGAACACGTCGCCGACCGCGGTTTCCTTCTTCAGGCCGAGGAAGACGTTGTAGCCGAAGAGCAGCAGGTTGCCGACCTGCACGATGTCGCGCGCCGAGCAGTTGTTTTCCGTGCGAACGCGCAGGCGCCCGGCCACGGCCATCTCGCTGCTGCCGAACTCGGCCAGGCGCTGGCTGTTGAGCGCCTCGACGAGGCCGGACAGGCGCGCGCCCTGCTCGGTCAGGCGCTTGTGCAGGACATCAAAGGCGCCGCCTTCGGCAACGGCGCGATCGAGCTGGCTGGTGTCGGTGGCGGGGTCGGTCATGGTTTGAATCTTGGGGAAAGGGCGACGGGCAAACCAGAGCGCGTACCTGCCAAATACCCGTTCGTGGTGAGGAGCGATCGAGGCATCCGCGCAGCGGATGATCGAGAGCGCATCTCGAACCACCAGGCCAGTGGTTCGAGTGCCTGTCCTGAGGAGGCGCGAAGCGCCGTCTCGAAGGACGCGGCCTTGACCTCCGGTCTCGATCCGCGCTCCTCACCACGAACGGGTAGTGGCAGGGACTTCACGTCTGGACCAGCCCGTCTATTCCTCACCCCCCTTCTTCGGCACCTTGCGTTTGCCACCGGCCTCGTCGCCGTCGAGCTTGCCGACCAGCTTGCCCAGCAGCTCCTGCACGAAGGGGCTCTTGCCAGCCACGCCCTCGATCGCCTTGCCCACCGACAGCGCGCGGGCGAAGGAATTGAAGAAGTCGCCTTCGCCGCCGACGATGTCGATCTTCGCCTTCGACAGCGCGCTCGACAGCACCTCGGCCTGGTCGCGCGCGATCTCCTTGCTGGCGCCGATCTGGGCGATGGCCTGCTCGAAGCTCTTCTCCAGCTGCATGCGGAACTCCTCGTGCGCGCGCGCGCCCTCGTCCAGGCTCGACAGGGCCTGGAACTTCTCGGTCAGGCCCTTGGCCTCGGCGCCCAGCTTCTGCAGCAGCACGTCGGCCTCGGCCACGCCGCGCTTGCGCTGGGCTTCGGCCTGGGCCTCGATCACGCGCGCCTGCGCCAGCCCCTTCTCCTGCTCGCCGCGGGCCTCGGCCAGCAGCTGTTCTTCCAGCGCCTTGGCCTTGGCCATGCCTTCGCGCTCCAGCGCGGCGGCGTTGACCTCGCGCACGCGCGCGTCGGCCAGGCCCGGCGCGGCGCGCTCGGCCTCGATGCCCTCGGCCATCTTCTTCTTGGCCTCGGCCTGCTTCCCGGCAGCCTCCAGCTCGGCCTGGGCCAGCGTGGTCAGCTCGATCGCCTTGTGCTTGGCCTTCTCCTCGTCGGCCTCGGCCTGCTTGACCTGGCGCACCAGCTCTTCCTCAGCCAGGGCCTGGGCGTTGAGGATCGCGACCTGCTTGGCGCGCTCGGCCTCGCTCACCTGGCGCACTTCCTTGATGCGCTCCTCCTCCTGCGCCACCGACTTTTCCACCGCGATGCGCTCGCGGATCACGCCGGCGATGATCTGGCGCTGTTCCTCCAGCGCCTTTTCCTTTTCGATGCGCTGCAGCTCGACCTCGCGCTCGCGCGCCACCGCCTCGATCTGCTTGGCGCGCGCGACTTTCTCGATCTCGATCGCCACCGCGCGCAGGCGGTTCTGCTCGGCCACTTCCAGCTCGCGCTGGCGGTTCTGCTCACGGATGTCGATCGCCTCCTGCGCGGCGATGCGGGCCTGTTCGGAACGCAGGCGCTCTTCCTCCTGCACCTTCTTGGTCTCGGCCTCCTCGCGTGCCTTGATCGTCTCGATCTCGCGCCGCTGGCGCGCCTCGGCGTCGGCCTGCTGGCGCTCCAGCGCCAGGCCGGCCTCGCGCGTCTCGACGTTCTTCTTCTTGATCGCCAGCTCTTCGTTACGCTCGAGCTCGTTGGTGATCACGTTCTGCGCCGCGGTCAGCTCGGTGATCTTGCGGATGCCTTCGGCGTCGAGGATGTTGCTGGGATCGAGCGAAGCCTTTGGCGTCTGCTCCAGGTAGTCGATCGCGACGTCCTCGAGCACGTAGCCGTTGAGGTCGGCACCGATGACCTGCACGATGCGGTCGCGGAACTCCTGCCGGTTCTCGAACAGCTTGACGAAGTCGATCTGCTTGCCGACCGTCTTCAGCGCCTCGGAGAACTTGGCGTTGAACAGCTCGTTCACCGCGGTCTTGTCCGAAGCCCGCTCGACCCCGATGGACTTGGCCACCTTCAGCACGTCGGCCGCGGTCTCGTTCACGCGCAGGTAGAACGCCACCGCGATGTCGGCGCGCATGTTGTCACGGCAGACCAGGCCTTCCTTGCCACGGCGATCGA
>JANJTY010000256.1 GCA_024710865.1 Lysobacteraceae bacterium
CCCTCGACCACCACGTCGGCGCCGAGACCGTGCACCATGTCGACGATGGCCCGCACGATGGCCATGGCACGCGGCTGTTTCAGCATGTGACGCACGAAGGCCTGGTCGACCTTGACGGTGTCGAAGGGCAGTTCGTGCAGGTGCGCAAGGTTGGAATAGCCGGTGCCGAAGTCGTCGAGTGCGACCAGGATTCCGGCGTCATGGCAGGTCTGGATCACGCTCGCGACCTGGCGGTAGTTGAGTGCCTGGCTCTCGGTGATTTCCACCTTGATCTGGCCGGGATGGAAGCCGGCTGCCTCGGCCCGCGCCACGATGCGGTCGATCAGCCCTTCCTCCGCCAACTGCCGCGCCGATACATTGATCGCGACGAAGGGCACGGGTGCGACCCCGGCCTGGCGCAGGGCAGTGATGGCGGCGCAGGCGATATCGAGCACGTACTCTCCCACCGGCACGATGAGCGAGGTCTCTTCGGCCAGCGCAATGAACTCCGCCGGGGAGATCGGACCGCGCTCGGGGTGGGTCCAGCGGATCAGCGCCTCGTAGCCCGCCACGTGCCCGTCGGCGATCGCCAGGATCGGCTGCAGACGCAGGTCGAGCCCGCGCGTCGCGAGCGCCTCGCGCAACTGCGATTCGAGCCGGATCTTGCCGATCCCGGCCATCTCGCTGGGCGCTGGCGAGGCCGGCGCGAACGACGAGCTGCCCGCCTTGCCCTGCATCGCCGCCAGCGCGCCGCGGTAGCGTTTGAGTTGGCCCTCGAGCAGGGCGCGCACGATCGGATCGGTCTGCGCCAGACGCTCGTTGATCTGGCCGCGGTCGATCACCAGCGCCACGCTGGGCTCCAGCGCCACCGCGGTGGCGGTCCGGGGGGATTCGTCGATCACGGCCATCTCGCCGAGTAGGTCGCCAGGCCCGAGACGGCTCAGCACGACTGGCCGCCCGGCGCGCTCGGCCGTGATCTCGACCGCGCCGGACTCGATCAGGTAGGCATGATCGGGCGCGTCCCCCTCGCGGAAGATGGTCTGCCCGGCCTCGAAGCGGGCTCGCAACGTATCCATGGCTACCCCGTTTGAACACCGGGTTCGCGCGGCGGGCGCCGCTGTCCAATCCCGGATCGTGGCGATGGTGCGCCCTGCGCTGGCCGGGCGGCAAGACCCGCGGGCACCTACAAAAGCGGAGGGGCCGCTTGCGCGGCCCCTCCGTGTCCTGCATGCAGCCTTGAGGCTACTGACGCGTATCCAGGCTCAGGATCTTGGGCGTCACGAAGATCAGCAGCTCGGCCTTGCTGCGGCTCTTGAGCTTGTTGCGGAACAGCGCGCCAAGGGCCGGAACGTCGCCGAGGAACGGTACCTTCTTGATGTCGTCGATGGACTTGAACTCGTAAACGCCGCCGAGCACCACGGTCTGGCCGTTCTCGACCAGCACCGAGGTGTTGACCTCACGCTTGCTGATCTGCGGCACGCTGAACAGCGGCGTGGTCACGAAGCCTTCGACTTCGTCCTTCTTCACGTTCATCTTCAGGAAGACGCGGTTGTCCTGGGTGATGGTCGGCGTGACCTGCAGTTCCAGCACGACTTCCTTGAACTCGACCGTGAAGTTTCCGGCTCCACCGCCGCTCTGCTGCAGGGTGACGTAGCCCACTTCCTGTCCCTGCTTGATCACAGCTTCCTGCTGATTGGCCGTTATCACGCGCGGGTTGGCGATGACCTCGCCGCGCCCGTCCGTTTCCAGCGCCGACAGTTCCAGATCGAGCAGGTAGCCAGCGTTGAGGATGGACAGCGCGAGCGAGCCGGCCGAGGGATCGGCCACGGGGAGGTTGACCCCCAGGCCGCGAGTCGGAATCGGCAGCGTGGTGACTGGCGGCGGGCTACCGTCGTTCGCGATGATCCAGTCGCGGATCGAGTTCGCGTTGTCTATACGCGACTGGTTGACCGCGTTGTAGTGGGTACGGTTGGTTTCGAGATTGCCGCTGAAGTAGGTGTCACGCTCTCGCCCGCCGCTCAGGCCGAAGCGGGCGCCGATTTCCCGCGAGAAATCCTCAGTGGCGATCACAATGCGCGACTCGATAAGGACTTGCTCGACCGGACGATCCAGAACGCGGATCAGGTCCCGGATCTCCTCGATCTTGAGCGCGATGTCGTTGACCAGAAGCGTGTTCGTGCGCTGGTCGAAGCTGACGCTGCCGCGGGGGGAGAGGAAGCCGCCCGAGTCGCCGCCGTCACCGCCGCCTTCGGCCTTCTTACGCTCATCCGTCAGCAGGCCCGCGATCTGCTCGGCGTTACCGTAGTTGATCGGGATGTATTCCGTAATCAGTTCTGCGCGCTGCTCGAGCGCGATTCTGGCGTCGGCCTTGGCCTGCTCGAAGGAGGCGATTTCGGCCTGCGGCGCCACCCAGATCACGTTGCCCTGCTGGCGCTGATCCAGTTGCTTGGCCTGCAGGACGATGTCCAACGCGTGATCCCAGGGCACGTTGACGAGACGCAGGGTTACGCTGCCCTGAACCGTGTCCGCGGCAACGATGTTGGTCTGTGACACGTCGGCAAGCAACTGCAGGACAGAACGCACAGGGACGTCCTGGAAGTTGAGGGTAACGGGGGTACCCGTGTATTTCTTCTCCTCGTCCTTGAGACCGATCCGGGAGCCGGGAGCCGCGTCGGCCGCCTCCGGCTGAACCGGCGACACTTCGACAACAAACTCCCCTTCGGTCTGATAAGCGAGAGACTCGAACTGTCCCGAGTTGGTGATGATCATGCGGACACCGCTTGGCGTACGGCGGGTCTCGATGAACTGGACCGGGGTAGCGAAGTCGACCACATCGAGCTTCTGCGCGAGTTCTTCCGGCAGTTGCACGCCCTCGGCGTCGACCACGACGCGCGAGCCCTCAGTGCGCATGTCGGCAGACACCCCGCTGCCGGAGAACCCCAGAATGACGCGTCCAGCCCCATCCGCAGCACGGCGGAAATCGACGCCGGATACCGCCAGCCCATCCTCCACCCGCTTGACCGGATCGTTGCTGCTGGCTTTCACCGTGGCTCCACCGGAGGTCGAGGTGCTGCCCGCGACGGTGACGATGAGAGCGTTTCCATCCGCCCTCGATTCGTACGAAGCGGCACGGAACAGGTCGATCACAACCCGGGTCTTCCCGCCCGCCTCGACCGCCGAGATCGCGCTGGTGGCGCCACTGCCGACCACCAAGCGGCCTCCAAAGCCGTTGCGCGTATCGGGCAGGTCGACGGCGATCCGCGGGGGATCGTCGGTGGTGAAAACCTGTGCGTCAGCCACCGGCTCCGATAGCTTCAAGGTGACATCCACCCGTCCGCCTCCGCCAGTCGAGAACTGGATGTCCTCGAGCGTACGCTGCGCCAGTGCGGGCGTGGTCCAGAGCAGAGCGATCAGGGCCAGCCCCAGACCGACACGCTCCGCCGAGCGACCCCATCCACGGATCATGTTGTTCATCGCGGCCATCGTGCTATCCCCCAATGCCTATTCTTGGTTCAGCGCAAGTGAAGACTGACGCTCCAGCCAGCCGCCGGCGCCGTCCGGTACGAGTTCGACCAGTTCGATCCGGTCGGGCAGTACGTTGGTGATCCGTCCGTCGTTCTGGCCGAGGTAGTTGTCGGCCTTGACCCGGTGGATCACTCCCTCGGGATCCTTGACCAGGCCCCAGTAGTTGCCCCCGATGTCCAGCGTTCCCACCATGCTGAGTCCATCGAGGGGAAAGGTCTCTAGCAATTCCTTGCGACGATCGGGATCGGGACGCGGGCCGGCGCCGACCGCCGACACGCGCTCATCGGTCGGGTCGCTGAATGGATCGCGCAGGTCCTGCGCCGCGTACTCGAAGGTTTCGAACTGTTTCATCACCGGCAGCGGCTCGAGCGGCGCCGATTTGCGCTGCTTGACCTCGGCGATCCGGGCGTGCAGGTCGTCCATGCCCGGCGTGCAGGCCGAGAGCAGGAAGCAGGCGGCGAACGCCACGCCCACGGCTCGCACTGCGGGTCCGCGACTGCGGGACGGGGTGACGGTCATCATCTCAGCGCCTCCCCTGGGCGGATTGGGCTCCGGTAGCCTGCTGGGCAGCCACCTCCTCTTCGTCGAGGTAGCGGTAGGTCTTGACCGTTCCCTCAAGCACGAGCGATTCGTTCGCATTGATGGCCGCGGCTGCGTTGCGACCGCCTCGTCCGGGGCCAGCAGCCGCTCTCGGCTTAAGCGAGATGTCGTGCATGGTCATGATGACCACTCGCGGCAGAGAAGCGACGCCGCTGACGAAGGCTCCGAACTGATGGTAGTTCCCCACCATGCGCAGCGCGATCGGCTTTTCCGCGTAGAACTCTTTCATTGCCTCGGGACCGGGCTGGAAGAGTTCGTTCTCGATGCCGCTGGCGAGCGCCGTCTGCGACACGTCAACGATCAAATCCGGCATCTCGGTCTTGCTCGGAAGCTGGCGAAGCATCTGCTGCAGCATGATCTCCATCTCGGCCAGCTGCTGCCGCAGGGGTTCGAGGTTGACCGCCTTGGCTTGCTTCGTCTCGAACTCGGCGAACTTCTCGCTCTCGGTTCGCTCGAGCGCCTCAATGCGTGTCTGCGTGTCGCTAATGGAGAGGTACCACGCCAGGAACAGGATGAGTGCCGCCACGACCAGGCAGAAGAAGAGCTTGACAGGCGTCGGCCAGCCACCCGAATTGTTGAAGTCGAGGTTGCGGAGGTCGAAGTTGCTGCTCACGGCGCACCCCCGTTGGTCGTCGCGACGGAATCGGCTTCGGATCCTTCCCCAGACCCCTCACCCTGCGGGCTGGTGAGAGTCAGGCGCAGCGAAAACTGATAGGGCATCGAGCGGTTGTCGCCTTTTTGCTCAATGATGGACAGATCCGGATTCTTCATCCATCCAGACGCCTCGATGCTTCGCATGTACGCGGATACGCGTGCGTTCGACTGCGCCACTCCATCGAGAGTGAGCTGCTGGCCGGCCTGCTTGATCGAGGCCAACCTGACGCCCTCGGGGATTGTGCGCACCAGTTCGTCGAACAGGTGGACCATCTGCGAACGGTTGGCCTGCAGGCTCTCGATCACTTGCTTGCGCTGCAGCAAGCTGGCGCGCTTGGCCTCGAGTTCCTGAATGTCCTTGATCTTCTTGTCGACCTCGGCGATCTCTCCGTCCAGGACGGCGATGCGCTGATGGTGGTGCTGTTCAAGTCCATTGAAGTACTGGACAGCCCCGAACGCGACCACGGCGGCCAGCACGGCAGCTCCGCCCAGCATGGCGAAGAACTCGTTCTGGCGCTGCTTGCGCCGTTCCTGTCGCCAGGGAAGTAGGTTGATCTTGGCCATCAGTCGAAGCTCCTCAGAGCCAGGCCACAGGCGATCATCAGCGCCGGGGCATCCTGCGCCAGAGCCTGCGCCTGAACGCGATTGGAGAGCGCCATGTTCGCGAGCGGGTTGGCGACCATGGTCAGCACGCCCAGCTGCTCTTCGACCATCTCGGCAATGCCCGTGATGGAGGCGCAACCGCCGGCCAGGACGATCTGGTCGACGCGGTTGAACTCGCTGCCGGCGTAGAAGAACTGCAGCAGGCGGCTGATCTGCTGGACCATGGCCTCCTTGAACGGCTCCAGCACCTCGGCCTCGTAGCTTTCCGGCAGGCCGCCCTGGCGCTTGGCCAGGCCCGCCTCCTCGTAGCTGAGCCCGTAGCGGCGCATCACCTCGTCGGTGAGCTGCTTGCCGCCGAACACCTGCTCGCGGCTGTAGATGCTGCGGCCATTGCGCAGCACGTTGAGCGTGGTCATGGTGGCGCCGGAGTCGATCAGCGCGACCAGGCCATCACGC
>JANJTY010000280.1 GCA_024710865.1 Lysobacteraceae bacterium
GGGGTTGGGGTGAGGGTCCGGACTCGCCTCGGCGTTCGAGCCAGCCGCTGATTCCCCTAACACGGGCCATCGCGCAGCACGCCAATGTCAATCGGCTCGCCCCCGCCGGAAACACCGAGCTTACGCGCCTCACAGCGATGCGGTTCGCTGCGCTCACCGCATCCTACGAACGCGGCTCCATACCGTCGGCTCAGCAGTCCGGCTTTGCACCCGGATTGGCGCGGATGGCCTGCACGCAGCGGTTCCAGCGCGCCTGCATCGCGGGCGGAATCGGCGGCGGCGGGGGCAGGGCGCGCTTGCCCTGGCCCTCGGGTTCGGACGGCGGCGGCGTGACCACGCGCAGGCCGATCACGGTCTCGGGCCGGCGATACGGGTTGTAGAAGCCGTGCGGCGGCAGGCTGCCGCGGTAGGCCTGGATGCGGTCCAGGCCCACGTCCGACCGGTTCGCCGCCAGCACGATCTCCTCGCCCACGAACAGCTCGCAGCCACCGCGCTTGCGCGGCTGCTCGGGGTTGCCGCTGTCGCCTTCCGGCACGTCGGCGCAGACCAGGCGCGCATCGCGGGCCGGGTCGGTGTAGACCAACGTGTAATTCTCGGTCGGCGGGATCGATGGCGGCGGCGACGCTGGCTCGCGTTGGGTGAAGTTGAAGCGCATGGCCTCTGCGGCTGGGTCGCTCACGTCGACGAAGACCCATTCGCCAAGGAGGTCGAACCAGAGCCGGCTGTTGAGCTGGGCGTCCGCGTAGCGCGCGTGCCCAAACGCATAGCGCTCAAGCACCACACCATCGAGACTTTCGCCGTTATCCAGCTGGATGAGCGGGAAAACGGATCCTGCGTTGAAGAAGCCCAGCTTGATGATGCCTACGCGATCCGCTTCAGCGCTTTGTCCCCAGAAGTCCGGATACGTCAATGGCTGCCCATCCCGAGCCTTGGACAGCTCACCCACAAACCAATGCATCGGAAAGAAGCCTTCGCTGGCGATGGGGACATCCTGCCCGCCTAGTCCTGTGCCATCGTCGCGAAGAGGACCACCCGCCAAGTAGATCTCCGCCTCTCCCGTGTCGCGGTTGAAGGCGTAGATGGCGACGCCGACGAAGCCATTCTGGTGCTCGATGTAAAGGCCTCGCCCAGAAAAGTCTGGCGTCCAATACATGCCAGACTCCGGCGCAATCGCGTGCACTGCCGGCACAGCGCCGGCCAAAGCCAAAGCCAAGGTCACTGCCAGGCCAAATCCCTTCATGGCGATCCTCCGTGTGTTCGTTGCCGGGGCCGATAGCCGCCCGTGCGCCTTCAGCCGATATGGGTTCAACCAGCCTACGCGGCCGACCCAACCCGGCCGGCCACGACGCAAACTGACCCTGCGTCCCCGTAGGATGCCGGTGAGCGCAGCAAACTGCATCATCGCGACATCGGGAGCCGCCTCGATGACACAGCGACGGCGGGCGCCGGTCAACGAGGACTCGACGCCTCGGAACGAATGCACGCTTCGCAGCGATGCGGTTCGCTGCGCTCACCGGCATCCTACGGGCGGCGCACTCGCTTTCGCGCCCGGTGCGGCTTTGGCCTACAGCGCGTCCGCGTCCAGCTCGCCGGTGCGGATGCGGATGACCTGCTCCAGCGGCGAGACGAAGATCTTGCCGTCGCCGATCTTGCCGGTGTTGGCGGCCTGCATGATGGCCTCGACCACGCGCTCGACCTGTTCGTCGGCGACCGCGACCTCGATCTTGATCTTGGGCAGGAAGTCGACCACGTACTCGGCGCCGCGGTAGAGCTCGGCGTGGCCCTTCTGGCGGCCGAAGCCCTTCACCTCGGACACGGTGATGCCATTCACGCCGGCCTCGGACAGGGCCTCGCGCACGTCGTCCAGCTTGAAGGGCTTGATGATGGCCATCACCATCTTCATCGTCGATCTCCGGCGGATTGCGGCCCCCAGCATACCCGGCGGGCCGGCCGCGCTGTAGGAGATTTCCTACCCGCGCCGCAGGCATCGGCCGACAGACACGCGGCGGTCATCGCGCTGGACTATCATCGTTCCCACGGAAACCGCCGCCATGATCGATTTCAAGTCCATCGACGAACTCGCCCAGCGCCTCAGCGACCTGGTCCCGCCCGGTCTGTCCGAGGCCCGCGCCGACCTGACCGCGAATTTCCGCTCGGCCCTGCAGGCCGGCCTCGGCCGCCTCGACCTGGTCACGCGCGAGGAATTCGACGTGCAGCGCGCGGTGCTGCTGCGCACGCGCGAGAAGCTCGACCTGCTCGAGCGCATGGTCGAGGACCTCGAAGCGCGCCTCGACCAGGTCTCGCCGCGGACGCGCAACTGACGGCCCCGCCGCCATGGCCCTGGCCCTGGTGCACAGCCGGGCGCGCGTCGGCGTGGCCGCGCCGCCGGTGCGGGTGGAGGTGCACCTGGCCGGCGGCCTGCCGGCCATGTCCATCGTCGGCCTGCCCGAGACCGCGGTGAAGGAAAGCCGCGACCGCGTGCGCGCCGCGATCCAGAGCGGCCGCTTCGAGTTTCCGCAGCGGCGGGTCACGATCAACCTGGCGCCGGCCGACCTGCCCAAGGACGGCGGCCGCTTCGACCTGCCGATCGCGCTCGGCATCCTCGCCGCCTCGGGCCAGATCCCGCGCGAGGCCCTGGCGCAGTACGAGTTCCTCGGCGAACTGGGCCTGACCGGCGAACTGCGCGAGGTCGATGGCGCGCTGCCGGCGGTTTTGGCGGGCAACCGCGCCGAGCGCATCGTGGTGCTGCCCAAGGGCAACGGCGGCGAGGCCGCGCTGGGCTCGGGCGCGCGCGTGCGCACGGCGGGCTCGCTGCTGGAGGTGTGCGCCTTCCTGCGTGGGGAGGCGGACCTGCCCGAGGCCGAAGCCGCGCCGGATGCGGCAAGCCCCGCGGCCGTGCCCGACCTGCGCGACGTGCGCGGCCAGCTGCGCGCGCGGCGGGCGCTGGAGATCGCCGCGGCCGGCGGGCACAACCTGCTGTTCAGCGGCCCGCCCGGCAGCGGCAAGACCCTGCTCGCCACCCGCCTGCCCGGCATCCTGCCGCCGCTGTCCGAGGCCGAGGCGCTGGAGACCGCGGGGGTGGCCTCGGCCAGCGGCCGCGGCATCGACCTGGCGCGCTGGCGCGAGCCGCCCTTTCGATCCCCGCACCACACCGCCAGCGCCGTGGCCCTGGTCGGCGGCGGCTCGCACCCGCGTCCAGGCGAGATCAGCCTGGCGCACAACGGCGTGCTGTTCCTGGACGAGCTGCCGGAATGGGAGCGGCGTGTGCTGGAGGTGCTGCGCGAACCGCTCGAATCCGGCCGCATCACCATCTCGCGCGCGGCGCGCCAGGCCGAGTTTCCCGCCCGCTTCCTGCTGGTGGCGGCGATGAACCCCTGTCCCTGCGGCTACGCCGGCGACGTCTCGGGGCGCTGCCGCTGCAGCGGCGAGGCCATCGCGCGCTACCGTGCGCGGGTGTCCGGCCCGCTGCTGGACCGCATCGACCTGCAGCTGGAGGTGCCGCGCCCGGCCGCCAGCGAACTGCGCCAGGACGCCGCGCCGGGCGAGTCCAGCGCCGCGGTGCGGGCGCGCGTGCTGGCGGCGCGGCGGCGCCAGATCGAGCGCGCCGGGCAGGCCAATGCCCGCCTCGGACCGGACGCGCTGGCCAGCCACTGCCGGCTCGATGCGGCCGGCCAGGCCCTGCTCGAACGCGCCATCGAACGCCTGCAGCTGTCGCCACGCGCCGCCCACCGCAGCCTGCGGGTGGCGCGCAGCATCGCCGACCTGGCCGGTGCGGCCGCCATCGCCCCGCCCCACCTGGCCGAGGCCCTGGGCTACCGCGGCGCCGCCGCGGGCGGTTGATTCCGCGCGATTGACGCTCCCCGGCCGGCTGGCTAGGCTGGCGGCCTTCGTTCCCAGCCAGGATCCGCGCGCATGTCCATGTCCATCACGATCGACCTTGGCGACAAGGACCTGGAGCATTTCCGCGCCGCGCAGAAGGCCGCGCAGGCGCGCGCCGCGACCAAGTCGGTGGACGAGGTGCTGACCGCCACGTCGCAGCTCCTGCTGGAAGCGCAGAAGACCGAGGTGCCGGATTTCATCGCGGTGCGCCTCGACCGCCTCGATGCGCTGATCGCCATGCTGCGCGACGAGGGCTGGTCGCTGCCCGATTCCGACCGCCAGCACGTGCTTTCGGCCCTGGTCTACTTCGCCGACCCGAAGGACATCATCCCGGACAACGTGCCGGTGCTGGGCTTCCTGGACGACGCCATCATGATCGAGCTGTGCGTGCGCGAGCTGAAGCACGAGCTCGATGCCTACGACGATTTCTGCGAGTTCCGCCAGCGCGAGGCCGAGCGCCGCGGCATGAGCCCGGCCGAGGTCGGCCGCGCCGAGTGGCTGGCCGAGCGCCGCGAGGAGCTGATCGACCGCATGCACAAGCGGCGCGAGGGCGATTCCGGCTTCGGCACGGGCTACGGCCGCAGCAGCGGCTACGGCCGCAAGGGCTACGCCCCGGCCTGGCGCCCGTCCCTGTTCACCATGCGCTGAGCGGTCGCGCGTGGGCTTCCGCCGGCGCGTCAGCGTCGAGCAGCTCAACGCCTCCGCCGCCGGCACCCTGTCGGCGGCGCTGGGCATCGAGGTTCTGGAAATCGGCGAGGACTTCGTGCGCGGCCGCATGCCGGTCGACGCGCGCACCCGCCAGCCTTACGGCCTGCTGCACGGCGGCGCCTCGGTGGCGCTGGCCGAAACCCTGGGCAGCATCGCCGGCAACCTCAGCCTCGAACCGGATGCCGGCGTGGTCGTGGGCCTTGAGATCAACGCCAACCACCTGCGCGCGGTGCGCGAGGGCTGGGTCGAGGGCATCGCGCGCCCGCTGCACCTGGGCCGCAGCACCCAGGTCTGGGAGATCCGCCTCAGCGACAAGGATGGGCGCCTGTCCTGCGTCTCGCGCCTGACCCTGGCCGTGGTGCCGCGCTGAGCGCGGCGCGCAGAGCAAACACTCGGCCGCTCCCGGCCTAGGATGTCCGCTATCCCCGCGCGGCCCGCGCCATACCGATGCGTGCGGGTCTTTCACCCCGATCTTGGGTAGAGTTCGCGCCGAATGGAGTCCGCCGTCCGCCCCCTGCCGTCCCGCGACCTGCTGCGTCCGCTGCGCTACCTCTGGCGCACGCCGCTGCTGCTGCTGCACCTGCTGCTGGCGCTGCCGCTGACGGTGCTGCTGATCAACCGCTGGTCGGCGCGCCTGCAGATCGGTGACGAACGCCTCGATCACCGCGTGATCCGCTGGTGGCAGGGCAGTCTGGTGCGCCTGTTCGGATTGCGTGTGCGCCGCTTCGGGACGCCCCGGCGGGGCGCGGTGCTGTACGTCGCCAACCACGTCAGCTGGCTCGACATCAGCGTGCTGCACGGCCAGGCCATGATGGGCTTCGTGGCCAAGAAGGAAATCAGCCGCTGGCCCCTGGTCGGCTGGCTGGCGAGCCTGGCCGGCACCATCTACCACCACCGCGGCAGCAATGAATCGCTCGCCGGCGTGATGCACCAGATGCTGCAGCGCCTGCAGGAGGGCGAGGCGGTGGGCGTGTTCCCGGAAGGCCGCACCACCTCGGGCGAACGCATCGAGACCTTCCACGCCCGCATCTTCCAGCCCGCCGTCCTCGGCCAGGTGCCGGCGCAGCCGGTGGCGCTGCGCTACGGCGCCGGCGGCGCGGCCCAGACCCGCATCGCCTTCCGTCCCAACGAAAGCTTCCTGGGCAACTTCCTGCGCGTGCTGGGCGAACCCTCGCGCCCGCTGGAGGTGCACTTCCTGGAGCCGGTGGCGCCGGTCGAGGACGGACGCCGACGCATGGCCGAGGCCTGCCGCGCGCGCATCGCCGCGGCGATGGAGCTGCCCCCGGCATGAGCGCCGGCGAGTTCCGCCCGGCTGCGCTGCTGCGCAACCCGCACCTGCAGTCGGTGCTGGCCTCTAGCCGGCTGCGTCGCCTCAACCGCCGCCTGCAGCAGGTCGGCGTGGGCATGACCGAGCACCTGCTCGACTGCGGCGAAGGCGCACGCCTGCAGGGCTTCCACACCCCGCAGCGGGCGCGCGCCGAGGCGCGCGGCCTGGCCGTGCTGCTGCACGGCTGGGAAGGCAGCGTGCAGTCGAGCTACATGCTGCACACCGGCACGCGCCTGCTGGAGGAAGGCTTCGACCTGTTCCGGCTCAACTTCCGCGACCATGGCGACACCCACCACCTCAATCCGGAGCTGTTCCACTCCAACCGGCTGGACGAGGTGCTGGGCGCGCTGCGCGCGATCGCGGCGACGTTCCCGACCCGGCCGCTGCTGCTGGCGGGCTATTCGCTGGGCGGCAACTTCACCCTGCGCGTGGCCCTGCGCGCGCCGGATGCCGGCATTCCGCTCGCCGCCGCCGCCGCGGTCTGTCCGGTGATCAGTCCGCACAGCGGCCTGGCCGCGCTGGAGCGCGCGCCCTGGTTCTACCATGCCTATTTCATGCAGAAGTGGCGTGCGTCGCTGATCCGCAAGCAGCGCTTGTTCCCCGGACACTTCCGCTTTACTCGCGCCGAACTGGCGGGCTCGATGCGCGAACTGACCGCGCTGCTGGTCGAGCGCCACACCGATTTTCCCGACCTGGACGCCTACCTCCACGGCTATGCGGTGGCGGGTGAGCGCCTCGCCGACCTGGCCGTGCCGACCGCCATCCTGACCGCGGCCGACGACCCCATTATCCCGGTCGAGGATTTCCATGCCCTGCGCCTGCCCGCCTGCGCCTCGCTGCGCATCGCCGAGCACGGCGGCCACTGCGGATTCCTGCGCGACCTGCGCATGCGCGGCTTCGCCGAGGACTTCGTGCTGCAGGCCTTCGCCCGCCACGCCTGAGGTCGAGTCCGCCCCGGCCGGGTAGAATGCGGCGTTTTATCGGATCGATCCGCGCATGTTCGACACCATCGAGGCCGCTCTGACGCGCGGCGACCCCGCCACCGCCAAGGCTCTGGCGCGCGAGGCCCTGGCCCAGCAACCCGACGACCCGCGCCTGCTGCGCCTGCTCGGCGTCGCCCAGCGCATGGCGGGCGAGTTGCAGGACGCTGCGACCAGCTTCGACCGCGCGCTCGGACTGGCGCCCGACGACCCGATGCTGCACTTCGGACGCGCCATGCTGGCGCTTTCGAGCCGCGACAGCGCCGCGGCGGTGGCCGAGCTCGACCGCACCCTGGCACTCGACCCGAACGCCCTCATCGCGTATGTCCTGCGCGGCCACGCCGCCCTGGCCCAGGGGGATGCGCGCGGCGCGGAAGCCCAGTTGCGACTGGCGCAACGCGTGGATGCCGAGCATCCACACGCGCTGACGCTGGAAGGCAACCTGGCGCTGAGCTATGGCCGCGCGCAGGACGCCATCCGCGTGCTGACCCAGGCCGTGCAGCGCGCCCCGGACGATAGCCTGGTGCTGTCCAGCCTGGGGCTGGCCTTCCTGGCCGGCGGCAATCCGGCCTTCGCCAGCCAGACCCTGCGCCGCGCCGTCGAGCTACAGCCGGCCGCTCGCCGTCTGCGCCTGGCCTTGATCGCCGCCCTGCGCCAGCAGCGTCGCCTGGCCGAAGCCCTGGCCGAGGCCGAGACCCTGCGCCAACTCAACCCTGCCGATCCCGACGTGCCGACGCTGCACATCGAATTGCGCCTAGCGGCGGGGGACAGCAAGGGCGCGCTGCAGATTCTGCGCAGTCTGCAGGCCGAATCCGCCGAGCCTGTCGCCCAGCTTGGCCGCGCTATCGATCTGCTGCTGCGCGGCGGCGCGATCGACGCCGCGCGCGTCCTGGTGGACGAGGCACTGGCGCGGAAGGCCGACGACCTCGCGCTCTGGCGCGCAGGGGCGCTGCCGCATTCTCACGATCCGGCCACCCTCGCGGCCTACGCCGGACGCTGGCTGGAAGCGCACCCTGAGAACGCCGAGGCTCGCCTTGCGCTGGCCGAGGCTGCGGAGCAGATGGGCGACCTGGCGCGCGCCGAGGCGCTGGCCGACGCGGTGCTCGCCCGCACCGGTCAACGCGGCCCAGCCAATTTCATCAAGCTGCGCGCCGAATTGCGCCACGACCCCGCGGCCGCGCTCACACGCACGGAGCGGCTGCTGCCGGCCGCACGCGGCGAGTCGGCGCTGCGCGCCTGCCTGGTCTGGCGCGGCCTCGCGCTCGACGCGCTGGGACGCTGCGACGAGGCGGCTGCGAGCTGGCTGCAGGCGCGCGCACTGCCCGTCATGGCGCGCGCACTGCCTCCGACCGAACGCCCGACGCTGGAGACGGCCGATTCGGATGAAGGCGCTGCGCCGCGCTTGCTGTGGGGCCCTCCGGGCAGCCCGGTGCGCGCAGTGGCGACCCTCCTTCAGGGCACGCCAGGCATCGCCGTGCTGGTCGACCGCTTCGGCAACGAAGCCCGACCGGACGGGCTCGGACCGGACCGCCCGGATGGCGCAGTCGCGCACCAAAGCACATGGCGCGCCATGCTTGGCTCGCTCGACATCGACCCCGCGATGGCGCTGGACTGGCTGCCCAGCCTCGATCCGCGCCATTTCGCCTGCCTGCCCGACGCGCGGCTGCTCGCCGTTCTGGCCGATCCGCGCGATCTGCTGCTGAACTGGCTGGCGCTTGGCTCGACGCAGGAGTACGTCTTCCCCGGCGCCGCCGAGGCCGGCGCGTGGCTTGCCGCCCTGCTGGCGCCGCTGACTGGGCGCTTGGCCGAGCCGCGCGCAGGTGATCTCGTGCTTCGGCATGAAGCGCTGACAGACGATCCGGCGGGCGCGTGCGCACGGATCGCGGCCTTC
This sequence comes from Lysobacteraceae bacterium, assembly GCA_024710865.1. GTDB lineage: Bacteria > Pseudomonadota > Gammaproteobacteria > Xanthomonadales > Xanthomonadaceae > JANJTY01. The sequence continues at coordinate 8,786 of JANJTY010000280.1, forward strand.
CTGGGGCGTGAGTCAGCGCTCGACGCCAACCTGTTGCAGCGTGCTGGATTCGGCCTGGGCGGCCAGCCGCTGAGCCTTTCGCCGCAGCGCTGGCGCGCCTATGCCGAGCCGCTCGCCGAAGGTTTCGCGCCGCTGCACGAGGTCGCCGTGCGGCTTGGCTATCCTGCGGCCTGATCCCAACAGAGACCCCGCCATGCGCCTGCACAGCGACAGTTTCGCCCCGGGCGCCCGCATCCCGGCCGAATTCGCCTTCGGCCGGCGCGGCGATGCCGGCGAGCCCTGCGTGCTCTCGACCAACCGCAGTCCACACCTGGCCTGGGACGGGGTGCCGGGCGGCACGCGCAGCTTCGTCCTGCTCTGCATCGATCCGGACGCCCCGAGCAGGCCCGACGACGTCAACCGGCCCGACCGCGAAGTGCCGGCCGAGCTGGCTCGGTGCGAGTTCAGCCACTGGGCCATGATCGACATCCCGGCCGGATGCTTCGAACTGGCGGCCGGCGCCTGCAGCGACGGCGTCACCCCGCGCGGCAAGCGCGCTCCGACCGGACCGGCGGGCAGCCGGCAGGGTCTGAACGACTACACCGGCTGGTTCGCCGGCGATGCCGACATGGGCGGCGACTACCTCGGCTACGACGGCCCCTGTCCGCCCTACAACGACGCACGCGAGCACCGCTACGCCTTCCGCCTCTACGCGCTCGACGTGGAGCGGCTGGACCTGCCGGCGCGCTTCACCGCGGCGGACGTGATACGGGTCATGCCCGGACACGTGCTGGCCGAGGCCGAGCTGGTCGGACGCTACACCTTGAACCCGCGCCTCGGCGGCTGAACCGCCGCGGCGTGGCCGGCGATGGCCGCGCCGGGTAGGCTGCGGCCATGGCCGACCTGATCGCCCGCCTGCCCGAGCTCCACCTGCTGCTCTCGCTGGTCTGGGGCGGCTACCTGGTCCTGCTCGCGGTCTGGATCCTGCTGCAGAAACACGAGCCCGCCGCGACCCTGGGCTGGCTGCTTTCCCTTGCCCTGCTGCCGGTGGTCGGCTTCCTGTTC
>JANJTY010000282.1 GCA_024710865.1 Lysobacteraceae bacterium
CGCGTCGGCCCGGCGCTGCGCGTCCACCGTCGCACCCGCGGCGCGCAGCACGGTGGCAAGGTCCTCGCGCAACGCGTCGGTCGTCAGCGCGAGCAGGCAGGCCACGCCCGCGATGTCCGGCAGTGGGGCCGCATCGTCCGCTGCGGGAGCCATCCTCAGCTGAAGCTCCAGCGAAAAGGTGGATCCGCGGCCCGGTTCGCTCTGCACCTGCAGCCGCCCGTGCATCAGCGCGGCGAGCCGGTGCGAGATCGCAAGCCCGAGGCCTGAGCCGCCGAATCGCCGCGTGGTGGTCGAGTCGGCCTGGGTGAAGGCGCTGAACAGGCGCGACTGCATCGCCTCGTCCATGCCGATGCCGTTGTCGCACACCCGCAGCCGGATCTGAACCGCATCGCCGCTGCGCCCACGCTGCTCGGCGCGGACATGCACGCATCCGGGGCGGCCGGTATCGCTCGAGAACTTGATCGCGTTGCTGGCGAGATTGACCAGCACCTGGCGCAGCCTCAGTCCGTCGCCGAGCAGCAGCGTCGGCAGGGCCGGGTCGACGAAGCAGGTGAGCTCGACCTCGCGCTTCAGGGCCAGGTGATCGAGCATCGCGCAGGCGCGCTCGACCACGTCCAGCAGCGAGAACGGCGTCGTTTCGACCTCCATGCGGCCCGCTTCGATCTTCGAGAAGTCGAGAATGTCGTCGATGATCGACAGCAGCGAGAACGCGGAGTCGCGGATCAGGTCCACCATCTCCACCTGGTCGCCGCGCAGGCTGGACTGGTGCAGCACCTCGATCATGCCGAGCACGCCGTTCATCGGCGTGCGGATCTCGTGGCTCATGGTGGCGAGGAACTCCGACTTGGCGCGGTTGGCCTGGTCGGCCGCGGCCGTGGCCAGGCTCAGCTCGCGGTTGGTCCGCTCCAGATCGCGCGTGCGCTCGGCCACGCGGCGCTCGAGGTCGGCATTGAGCCGCTGCACCTGCTCCTGCGCCTGGCGGCGCTCTTCCGCCTCGCGCTGCAGCTCCTCCAGCGACTCGCGCAGCTGCTCGGTGCGCGTCTGCACCTCGGCCAGCATGGCGTTGAAGGACTCCACCAGCTCGCCGAACTCGTCCGCGTCCTGCTGCGCCACCCGCTGCGAATAGTCGCGCCTGCGCACCACGTCGCGCGCCGTCGCCGAGACCGCCGCGATCGGCCGCGTCACCACGCGCTCCATGCGTCGGATCAGGAGGTAGGCGCAGATCATCGCCACGGCGCCGGCGATGGCGGCGATGGCCAGGCCCCGCGCGAGCGCGGAGCGGATGCCCGAGTCGCCGCGCAGGTAGACCGTGCCGACCTCGTCGCTGCCGCGCAGGATCGGCGCCACGACCACGACGTCGGCGCCGACGAGCCGCGTTCCCGGCGAACCCGGCTCCTCGGGCGGTCGGTCGGACTGGCCCAGGGCGGAGAAGTCCGCGAACAGACGCCCACGCTCGTCGTAGATCGCCGCCGCATGGATGCGCGGCAGGGTCTGGAACTGGGCGATGTTCTCCTGCGCCAGCACCGGATCGTCGAAGACCAGGGCCGGGCTGGTCATTCGCCCCACGAGCTGGGCATGGTTCTGCAGGTCGGACACGTTGCGCTGGTGCAGGACCCAGGCATTCGCGGCCAGGGTGCCGAGCAGCGCCAGGACCAGCGCCACCAGGGTCGTCGACAGGACGATCGCGAGCAGGCGCGCCCGCAGCGAGTTCATCCGCCAGCTCACTGCTCCGCCCTCGCCACCTCGCGTGCCGCCGTCATCATCAGGGCGCTCATGTGCAGGCGGCTGCGGCGCACCGGCGCCACGGCGATGTCGAAGCGCACGCGCTGGTCCACGACCACGAAGTTCACCATCGTGCCGCGCGCATGCACGGCCGGATCGTTGGACACGGTGAGCACCGGGCGCCCCTCGACCGCCGCGATCAGCGCCGCGGCGTGGCTGCGCGCATCGGCACCGATGAAGAGGACGTGCAGCGATTCGAGTTCCTCCGCGGAGTGGACCATCCGAACCTGCAGCGGGCGGCCGCCGACCTCCTTGCCTTCGGCGACCTGCGCGAGCGCCTGCGCCAGGGCCGGATCCTCCAGCACGCCGACGACCAGCGCGCTGGTCGGCGCAGTGAAGGCCGACTCCGGCCAGGTGACGAAGCTGGCGAACTTGAACAGGTAGACCGCCTCGACCTGGCTTTGCGAAAGCGCCTCGCGCGCCGCCACGCCAGCCGGCAGCGCCAGCCCCCACAGCGCCGCGGCCAGCACGAGCGCCAGGCAGCGCCGCCAGCGAACGGCGAGCGGAGGGCGGCCCATGCGCTCAGAACTCCCAGCGCAGCTGCGCATGGGCGCGCGGCCGGTGTTCGGTGCGGAAGGCAAGCTCGCGGTACTCGCCATGGTCGTCGATCAGGTTCTGCCCCGCGATCGACAGCTCCAGGTTCGGACGCAGCCACCAACCGAAGCGCAGGTCCAGGGTGGTGTAGGCATCGATGTCGAAGCGTTCGAGCCGACCGACATGGCGCAGGCGCAGGTCGAGCTCGCGACCGCCGCCGAAGGTCCAGGACGAACGCAGCTGCCAGTGCGAGGCCGGGTCGTGCCCCGCCGCGCGCGGCGCGCCGAGATCGTTGCTGCCCGGCTTGAGCTGCAGGCGGGTGTCCTGCACGACCAACCCGGCATGCAGGCGC
>JANJTY010000293.1 GCA_024710865.1 Lysobacteraceae bacterium
CCGAACGATGCCCCCCACCTCGAACGCCTCCAAGCACTGCCGCCTGCTCATCCTCGGGTCCGGTCCGGCGGGCTACGCCGCCGCCGTCTACGCCGCACGCGCCAACCTCAAGCCGGTGCTGGTCACCGGCCTGCAGCAGGGCGGGCAGCTGATGACCACGACCGAAGTCGACAACTGGCCGGGCGACGCGCACGGCCTGATGGGTCCGGACCTGATGGCGCGCATGCAGGCGCATGCCGAGCGCTTCGAGACCGAGATCGTTTTCGACCACATCCACAGCGCCGACCTGTCGCGGCGTCCGTTCCGCCTCGCCGGCGACAACGGCGAGTACACCTGCGACGCCCTGATCATCGCGACCGGCGCCAGCGCCAAGTACCTCGGCCTGCCGAGCGAGCAGGCCTTCATGGGCAAGGGCGTGTCGGCCTGCGCGACCTGCGACGGATTCTTCTTCCGCGAGCAGGACGTGGCCGTCATCGGCGGCGGCAATACCGCGGTCGAGGAAGCCTTGTACCTGTCCAACATCGCCCGCAAGGTCTACCTGGTGCACCGCCGCGACAAGCTGCGCGCCGAGAAGATCATGCAGGACAAGCTGTTTGCCAAGGCCCAGGCCGGCAAGGTCGAGCTGATCTGGAACCACACCGTCGACGAAGTACTGGGCGATGGCTCCGGCGTGACCGGCATGCGCCTTCGCGGTACGCAGGACGATTCCGTGCGCGAGATTGCGCTGCAGGGCTTCTTCGTCGCCATCGGCCACACGCCGAACACCGGCCTGTTCGAAGGCCAGCTGGCCATGCGCAACGGCTACCTGACGATCAAGTCGGGCCTGGAAGGCAATGCCACCGCGACCTCGGTGCCGGGGGTGTTCGCCGCCGGCGACGTGGCCGACCAGGTGTACCGCCAGGCCATCACCTCGGCCGGCTTCGGCTGCATGGCGGCGCTGGATGCGGAGAAGTTCCTCGACCTGGAGGGCTGAACCGCGTCGATCAGGCCCGCACACGGCGCTGGCACGCGGCACGTGCGTTGCTAGACTCAGCGCCGTGCGGACACGCGCGCCGCCAACTGGAGCCCGACATGGATGCCGCTGCACTCATGCTGCTGCTCTCGCTCTCGGGCGCGGAGGCGGTCGAGCGTCCGCGCCCTGCGCCCGCGCCGCACTGCCTGGACGCGCGACGCATCGAGCGCTCGCGCCAGATCGCTCCCGATTCCCTCCTGGTGCTGGCCGGAGGCGAGGGCTTCCGGGTGCAGCTTTCCGACGCCTGTGCGGACGCCAACGGCACGGCGCCGGAGCGTCTGCTGGCCCGGAATGGCTGGGTCTGCGGCGCGGAACGCGAGTTCGCCCAGGCCGGCGCGCGGCTTTGTCCGGTGCGCGCGGTCGAACCGCTCGACGCCCGCCGCTATGCCGAGCTGGCGCGCAGTGCCGACCGCGACGCGGCTGCCGTCCCGCCCGATGCCACCTTGCTCGACGGCGTCGACGTCACCGCCAAGGCGCCGCCCCACCGCCGCTTCCGCGGCACGCACGAGTACTGTTTCAACCCGCGCTGGGTCACGAGCTGGTCGATCGTGCGGCAGGAGATCGTCGTACGCACGCGGGCGCGGCGCTCGGGCGGGCACAGCCAGTACCGGCTGGAACTGGGCGGCGCCTGCGTCGACCTGGACGAAGCGCCGCATGTGAGCTTCGTGTCGGGCGTGGGCATCGGCATGGTCTGCGGTAACGCAGGCGACAAGGCCGTCGCCCTGGGCGAGGTGCCCGTGCCCGGCATGACGTCGGCCGACGCGCGCCTGACCCGCTCGGTGCGCACGGGAAGCCTGCTGGCCTCCGAAGCCGGCTGCCCGATCCTGGCGGTCTACCCGGACTGAAGGGGCGTTCACCGGCCTCATGCAGCGCGCACGGGCACCCTGAGGCGATGCCGGACCTTCGCCTTCACCGCCGCATCGCGGACATTTCCGCGACCGACTGGGATGCCCTGCACGATCGCAGCCAACCCTTCGTGACGCACGCCTTCCTGGCTGGCCTGGAGGAACACGGCTGCCTGCGTCCGGGCTGGGGCTGGGAACCGCTGCACGCGACGCTGTGGGAAGACGGCAGCCTGATTGCCGCCGCGCCGGCCTACCGCAAGCACAACTCGCACGGCGAGTTCGTGTTCGACCACGCCTGGGCCCACGCCTATGCGCGCCACGGTCTCGACTATTTCCCGAAGTGGCTGGTGGGAGTGCCCTACTCGCCCGTGACCGGTCCGCGCCTGCTGGCGCGATCGCCGGCCGATGCACGGCGTCTCGCCGAAGCGATGCGCACCGGGCTGGATCAACTCGGTCTCTCCTCACTGCACATCAACTTCCTGCCTGAAGCGCAGGCGGCGCTGCTGGACGCGGACTGGCTGGCGCGCTGCGACGTGCAGTTCCACTGGCGCCGTCGCAACCGCTGGCGCGGCTTCGACGACTTCCTCGCCGACCTCACGCGGCGCAAGCGGCGCAACATCGAGGCCGAGCGCCGACGCATCCGCGAAGCCGGCTTCCGCTTTCGCCACGTGCACGGCGACGAATGCCGCGAGGACGACCTCGCCGCGATGCACGCGTTCTACGTCCGCACCTTCGCCGCGCATGGCAACCACCCAGCCCTCACGCCCGGGTTCTTCCGGTGTCTCGCGCGCAGCTTCCCGCGCGATCTGCTGCTGGTCCTGGCCGAGCGCTCGCCGGGACAGCCCGAAGCCGGGGCGCTGTTCCTGCGCGGGCGCGACACGCTCTACGGGCGCTATTGGGGCTGTCTCGAGGAGCATCCCGGCCTGCACTTCGAGACCTGCTACTACCAGGGCATCGAGTACTGCCTGCAGCACGGCATCGACGTCTTCGAACCCGGCGCGCAGGGCGAACACAAGATCGCGCGCGGCTTCCTGCCCGTGCTCACCCACAGCCGCCACGGCGTCGGCCATCCGGGCTTCGCCCAGGCCCTCGGGGACTGGTGCGTGCAGGAGCGCGAGGCGACCCTGGCCTATTCCCAAGCGGCGCTGCGCCAGTCACCCTTCCGCGATGCGACCGATCCCGCTCCAGACTGATCCGGAGTCCCCGTTTCCCGATCCAGCCCTGGCCCTGCGCGAGCCGGACGGGCTGCTGGCCTTCGGAGGCGATCTGAGCCCCGCGCGCCTGCTCAACGCCTACCGCGCCGGCATCTTTCCCTGGTACTCGGCTGGACAGCCGATCCTTTGGTGGTCGCCCGATCCACGCCTGGTGTTCGACACCGCCGCCGTGCACCTGCCGCGGCGGCTGCGGCGCGACCTGCGCCGCCGCGACTGGGAACTGAGCGCCGATGGCGACTTCGCCGCCGTGCTGGC
>JANJTY010000313.1 GCA_024710865.1 Lysobacteraceae bacterium
GAAATCGAGCATGGTGTGCCAGGACAGGGTCATGACGTTGCGCCGGCCGCGGTGGGCGGTGGTCAGCAGCAGCACCGGACCGGGTTCGAGCAGGCGGTAGACCAGGGATAGCGGCAGGCTGCGCCGGGACATGGCGGGTTCCTGGGCGGTTGGTTGAACCCAGTGTGCGCAGCGCCGGCGCGCACGAATTGACCGCGGACAAGACACCGCGCGATGCGGGGCGGATGATGGAGCACACCCGCGCCAGGCACCCGCCATGTCGCCGCCCATCGCCAACGGTCCCAGCCCCCAGCCCGCAACGATCGGGCCGTTCCTCGGGCACACGCGCATCGCCTACTTCACCATGGAGATCGCGCTGCGACCCGACGTGCATACGTACTCGGGCGGCCTCGGCGTGCTGGCCGGCGACACCGCCCGCGCCAGCGCCGACCTCGACCTGCCGATCGTCTTCGTCACCCTGCTCAGCCGGGCCGGCTACCTGCGCCAGGGCATCGACGCCGAGGGCCGCCAGACCGAGCAGCCCGACGAGTGGCAGCCGGCGCATTTCGCCACGGCCCTCCGCGCCAAGGTCGCGCTGCTGATCGAGGGCCGCGAGGTCTGGATCCGGCCCTGGCTGCACGTGCTGGTCAGCCCGCTCGGCAACCAGGTGCCGGTCCTGCTGCTCAGCACCGACCTGCCCGAGAACCAGGTCGAGGATCGCCGCATCACCGATACCCTCTACGGCGGCGACGAATCCCTGCGCCTGAAGCAGGAGGTGGTGCTGGGCATCGGCGGACTGCGCGCGCTGCAGGCGCTGGGCTTCGCGATCCAGACCTACCATCTGAACGAGGGCCATGCCGCGCTGCTGGCGCTCGATCTGCTGCGGCGATACCCGCGTCCGACCGACCAGGTCGGGCCGCGCGAACTGCGCTACAACGTGGCGCCGGTGCGCGAGGCCTGCATCTTCACGACGCACACCCCGGTGGAAGCCGGCCACGACCGCTTCGACTACGGACTGTTCGCGCATGTCCTGCAGGGCTACATCGACCTCGATCAGGTCCGGCTGCTCGCGGGGCAGGACGCGCTCAACATGACCCGCCTCGCGCTCAGCCTGGCCGGCTTCATCAACGGCGTCGCGGTCCGGCATGCGCACACGACCACCCGCCTGTTCCCCGGCTACCGCATCCACGCCGTGACCAACGGCGTCTATGTGCCGGGCTGGGTGCATCCGGCCCTGGCCACGGTGTTCAACGCCTTCAGCCGCACCTGGGCGTATGAACCCACCACCATGGCACGCTTCGACCAGCTGCCGGACGAGGCGGTCTGGCAGGCGCACCGCCAGGCCAAGGCCGAGCTGATCGATCTGCTGCGCGAGCGGTGTGGCGCCGCGCTCGATCCGGAGCGGCCGCTGATCGGTTTCGCGCGCCGCATGACCGCCTACAAGCGTCCCGCCCTTCTGTTCGAGGACATCGAGCAGGTGCGGGCGCTGAACCGGCGCCATCCGTTCCAGGTCGTGTTCGCCGGCAAGGCCCACCCGCACGACGAGGGCGGCAAGGCGCTGGTGCAGCGTCTGCACCGGTTCATGCGCGAACTGGGCCCCGAGCTGCCCACCGTGTTCGTGCCCAACTACGACGTCGCGCTGGCGCGCTGCCTGGTGGCCGGCTGCGACATCTGGCTGAACACGCCGCAGCCGCCGCTGGAGGCCTCAGGCACCAGCGGCATGAAGGCGGCGGTCAACGGCGTACTCAACCTCAGCGTGCTCGATGGCTGGTGGGTGGAGGGCTGCATGGAGGGCGTGACCGGCTGGGCCATCGGTGGCGACGAATCCACCTCGCACGCGGACGATGCGCAGGACCTCTACGCCAAGCTCGGCGAGGTGGTGTTGCCGCTCTACTACGAGGACCGGCCGCGCTGGATCTGGATGATGAAGCAGTCCATCGCCAAGCTCGGCAGCTTCTTCAACGCGCACCGCATGATGCGGCGCTACGCGGCCGAGGCCTATATTCCGCGCCGGCCACCGGGGGCGGGCGAGGGTGCGGGACTGCCGCTGCGCTGAGCGGGGGCGAACGCCGCCGCGCGCCAGCTGGCGGGTTCGCGCCCGATGCGCGGCCCGGACCGGCTCGGAGGGTGGGAGGAATTCGACCGCCGTAGCGAGGGCGTCCGGAGGTGGCCGCAGCCGGCGGGCGATTTCCTCTCACGCTCTCAGGCGCGCTGCTCGCAGGGGTAACGCCATTCCGGCGCGGGCAGGCCCAGCTCGCGGCATCGGCGCGAACAGCGCTCGCGGGTAGCGGCGTCCGGCTCGTGCGGCGCCGGCAGGGGGTAGTCGATCGGGGCATCGATGAAGGGCTGCACCGCGGCGCGCATCTCGATCGGCGCGAGGGCATCCAGTTGCCCGATGGTGTCGGCCGGAACCGGCGCAGCGGCGCGGGCGCGAACGCTCACCGCCGCTTCCGCCAGCGCCTCATCGGCCGGGGCCAGGCGGCGGGCCAGTCCCGGATCGCAGATCGGGTCGAGGGCGTCGGCCACGTTGTTGGCCAGCAGGGCGATTCGCGGTACCGGCTCGATCGAGGTCATCCTGGCGTGGCGCAGCCCGTGGCGGGCGGCACGCGCGATCAGGTCCGGGCGTAATCCGCGCGCCGAGGCGAGTGCGAGGGCGGCGTCGAGATCGCAGGCCTGGGCGCCGCGTTCCCGCGCCAGATCAACCGAGCCCTGCACGCAGCCCTCGGCCAGGGCCTGGGCGATGTCCGCCGCGAAGCGTCGGCCCGCGACGCTGTCGTAGCGCAGCGCCATCGTCCGCAGCGCATCGCCCATTCCGATCAGGCCGATGCCCAGCGCCGGCGTGTCCGCCCGATGGCCCGCGACGGTGAGCAGGGCATCGTCCAGCAGATGCACCGCGAGCGCTGCGGTCTCCACCAGGCTCTCGCGCTCGAAGCGCGCGCCTCCCGAGCCATCGGGCAGTACGAAGGCGGCCGCGTTCAAGCTGGCGCGCAGGCGACCGTCGATCTCGATCTCCGAGCCGGTACCGGCCGCGCCCAGCAGGCGCTCGTCCGGCAGCAGCCGCCAGTCGGCGAAGGAGCGCGCGAAGCGCTGCGCGCACAGCGCCGCGCGCTCGCCATCGGCGGCCGCGAGCGCCTGCGCCACCCGGGCCCAGGTCGCGTCCACCGTGACGTCGCGCAGTTCGCCGCCGCTGCGCCAGCGGTACCAGGCATCCCATGCCTCCACGGCTGCGGGGTCGGAAAAGTGGGTGATCGCGTTCAAGGGGTCTGCTGCATGCAACTCGGGCACGGCTTGCTCGGAATGCCACTTTGCCGATGGCAGGCGCCGCCAGTTTGACGGCGATCAAGATGATGCCGGACCTGCTCTGCCCCCGCGGGTGTTCGTTACCGGCTGTTACACGGCGTTACACAGCGGAGATCAGGCCGTTGCGTGGCGTGCCTAGGCTTCACTCCGAGCCTCGCCACGACCGACCGGAGCCCGCCATGCTCGCCCTCGCTTCCCGCCCTGTCATCGACCGATCGCCGAACCACGCCAGCGAGTGCGGGATCGAACTGTTCGGAGTCGAGCTCGCGCTGCCGCGCCGCAGGCTCAAGGCGGGGCAGCACCTGTTCCGCGCCGGGCAGCCGATGCACGCCCTCTATCGGGTGCACGGGGGCTGCCTCCGCAGCAGCATGCTGAGCGAGGACGGGCGCGAGCGGGCCAACGCCTTTCCCATGCGTGGCGATCTGCTGGGGCTGGACTCCCTCGGCCTGCGCAGTTACTCCTGCGACATCGTGGCCCTGGACGTGGCGGAAGTCTGGGAGATTCCGATCGCCCGCATCGACGAGCTGAGCGCCCGCCATCCGGGCTTCCGCGAAGGGCTCACCGCCGCGCTGACCGCGGAGATCCGTCGCAGCGGGCAATGGATGCTCGGTCTGTGCTCCTACAATGCCGAGCAGCGCGTGGTGGCCTTCCTGCTCGACCTGGCCGAACGCCAGCGCGCCCTGGGCTACAGTGCGCACGACCTCACCCTGCGCATGACCCGGGCCGACCTGGGCAGCTTCCTCGCCCTGCAGCTGGAGACCGTCACCCGCGTGCTGTCGCGTCTCGCGACGCTCGGCCTGATCGAGGTGGCGCGGCGGCAGGTTCGGTTGATCGATTCCGCGGCTCTGCGCAGCCTGCTGGCAGGCAAGCGCAGCTGTCACTGAGGCGGGTGGCTTCCCGCTCCGTCTAGCTGCCGCCGGATGCCCGTCGCCAGTTCCTCGCGCCGGTAGGGCTTGCTGATCAGCTCGAAGGGCAGGTGACCGCTGGCCGCGCCGGGCAGTGCGCCGTGTTCGTAGCCCGAGGTCAGCAGCACCGGAAGGCCTGGGCGCATCCGGCGGGCGCGCTCGCCCAGCTCGGCACCGTTCATGCCCTCGCCCAGCACCACGTCACTGAACAGCAGCGCGATCGAGGCATCGTCCTCCAGCTGTCGCAGGGCATCCGCCGCGCTGGCGGCGGTGATCACGTGGTAACCGAGGGAAGCAAGGAAGGCCCGCGCGACCTCCCGCACCGCGGCTTCGTCCTCCACCACCAGGATCGTCTCGTTCCCTCCGGCCAGTGGCACGGTCGCCGCTTCGGGCGCTGCCTGAGATTCCGACTGCGCCATCGGCAGGATCAGCTCCATGCGCGTGCCGTAGCCGAGCCGGCTGCTGGCGCGCAGCCGCCCGCCGCTCTGCCGCACGAAGCCGTAGACCATGCTGAGTCCAAGGCCGCTGCCGCGACCGGACTCCTTGGTGGTGAAGAAGGGCTCGAAGATGCGCGTCAGCACGTCGGGCGTCATGCCGTGCCCGGTGTCGACGACCTCGAACACGATGTAGGGGCCGGGATCGAGCGCGTCGACATCGTCGCAACGGGCGACATCCAGACGGGAGGCCGCGATCCGGAGGTGACCGCCGCGTGGCATGGCGTCGCGCGCATTCAGGGCGAGGTTGATCAGGGCCGCTTCGAGCTGGCCGGAATCCGCAAACACGGGCTCGCGGGCTTCGCAAACGATCTCGATCCGGATCGACTCGCCCAGGGTGCGACGCAGCAGGGTGGCCACGTTGCGCAGCAGGACCTCAGGCGCGATGGCGCGTGGGTGCAGGCGCTGGCGCCTGGCGAAGGCCAGCAGCTTGCCGGTCAGCGCGGCGCCATGCTCCACCGCGTGCAGGGCCGACTCGATCAGTTCGCGCGCGGCGGCATTGCCGCCGTGCTCGATGTCGAGCAGCTGCAGGTTGCCCGAAACCACGGTCAGCATGTTGTTGAAATCATGCGCGATGCCGCCGGTGAGCTGGCCGATGGCGTCGAGCCGCTGCGAGTGGGCGAGCTGCTCCTCGGTCGCGCGGCGCTGGATCAAGGAGGCCAGCAGGGTGGCGACCGACTGCAGGCAGTGCCGAGTGTCGTGATCGAAGCGATGCGGCCGACGCGACAGCGCCACCAGGGCGCCGACCGGTCGGGTGTGATCGGACAGCGGCAGCAACAGATTGCTGCGGAATCCCGCCGCCGCGAGGGCCGGATCGGGGAGCGGATCCACGGAAGCGGCCAGGTCGTCGACAAACACGGGCTCGCCGCTCGCCATGCGCTTGCCCAGGGGTGTTTCGAGCGGGAACTGCCAGGGCATCTCCCTCAGCAGGCGCGCATCCAGACCGAACGCGCTTCGCACCTCGATGCGGCCGGTTTCCTGGCTTGCCATCAGCAGCGCCACCGCGTCGAGCGAAAGCTCCTCCGCCAGGGTGGCCGGCAGTTGCTGGAAGAGCCTCGCGTCGTCCTGGGTGGCGAGCGCCAGCTGGCCGACGCGCGCCACCAGCGCGTCATAGCGCGCCCGCACCAGGCTCTGTCGCGCCCGCAGGCTTTCCGAGATGTCTCGCACCGAGGCCAGGAACACGCGCTCGCCCGCGGCGGCGAGCGGGCTCAGCGCGATCTCCACGGGAAAGCGCTCGCCGTCGCGGCGCAGGCCCACCAGCGACTGGCCGCCTTCGCCCATGGCACGCAGCCTCGGCGACTGCATGTAGGCCTCGCGCTGGTGCTGATGCCGGCTGCGGGCTTCGGGTGGAATCAGGACTTCGATCCGATGCCCTGCCAGGGTCCCCGGTTCGTATCCGAACAGGCGTTCGGCCTGCGCGTTGGCGCGGGTGATGGTGCCGCTGCCGTCGACCACGATCAGCCCGTCGGGCACGAGGTCGAACAGTTCGGAGAACACGGCCTCAGCCCCGCCGCACCGGCGCCGCGAACAGGTAACCAGCGCCGCGCACGGACTTGATCAGGGCCGGATTGGCCGGATCGACTTCGACCTTGCGCCGCAGCCGCCCGATCTGCATGTCGATGGCGCGGTCGTAGGGGCCGGCGTCGCGCCCGTGCGTGCGCTGCATCAACTGGTCGCGGCTGAGCACGCGGTTGGGCTGCTCGACCAGGGCGCAAAGCAGGTCGAACTCGCCGGCGCTTAGCGGGATCTCCTCGCCCTCGCGGTTGCACAGGCGGCGCGCGCCGGGGTCCAGCCGCAGGCCATCGAACTCGTAGACGCCGGCGGCGGAGGTGGACGGCGCGGGCGGCGTCGAACGGCGCAGCACGCTGCGCACGCGGGCCAGCAGTTCGCGCAGGTC
>JANJTY010000337.1 GCA_024710865.1 Lysobacteraceae bacterium
GCGCCGCTGTTCGCGGCGCTGGACGTGGTCGGCGCACCGCGCGCCGCACCGACGCCGGACGAGGGCGTGCTGCGCGTGCGCCGCGCCTGGTTCCACATGGACGGAAAAGCGTTCACGGGCGCCCGCCTGCGCGAGGGCGAGGCCCTGATCGTCAAGCTCACGGTCGAGTCGGAGGAGCGTCTGGAGGACGCGCTGGTGGTCGATCTGCTGCCCGGTGGCCTTGAGGCTGAGAACCTGGGCCTGGCCGACAACGACGCGATCTCCCAGTTGGTGCTGGACGGCAGCGCCCTGGCCGAGCGCGGCTGGGCGGCCGAGATCCGTCACGAGGAGTACCGCGACGACCGCTACGCCGCCGCGATCCGGCTCTGGCCGGGTCAGCCGGCGCAGCTGTTCTACCTGGTGCGCGCGGTCTCGCCGGGCCACTTCGTCGTGCCGCCGCCGCAGGTCGAGGACATGTACCAGCCCACCCTGCGCGCCGTCGGCCGATCCGAACCCGCCCTGATCGAGGTGGTGGACCCCTGAGCCGCGTCCGTCTTCGCAGCAGTCTCAGGACGCTGCTGGTACTGGCGCTGGCGGCGCTCGCGCTGCTGGCGCTGGATCGGCTGTTTCCGCCGCCGCTGCCCGCCGATGCCGGCGGCAGCGTGCTGGTGGTGGATCGCGACGGCCGGCCGCTGCGCGCCTTCCCCGACGCCCGCGGCGTGTGGCGGCATCCGGTCGCGCTCGATGCCGTCTCGCCGCTCTACCTGGACGCGCTGATCGGCTACGAGGATCGCCGCTTCCGCTGTCACGCCGGCGTCGATCCGCTCGCACTGGTGCGCGCCCTGGGCCAGGCCCTGGCCGCGGGCGAGGTGGTCTCGGGCGGCTCCACCCTCAGCATGCAGGTCGCGCGCATCCTCGAACCGCAGCCGCGCACCCTGGCCGGCAAGCTGCGCCAGATGCTGCGCGCGCTGCAGCTCGAGTGGCGGCTGAGCAAGGACCAGATCCTCACCCTGTACGTGAACCATGCGCCCTTCGGCGGCCCGATCGAGGGCGTCGAGGCCGCCAGCCGCGCCTACCTCGGCAAGCCCGCGGCCCAACTCAGCCACGCCGAGGCGGCACTGCTCGCGGTCCTGCCGCAGGCGCCCAGCCGCCTGCGCCCCGATCGGCATCCCGAGCGCGCGCGCGCGGCGCGCGACAAGGTGCTAGACCGCCTGGCCACGCAAGCGGTCTGGAGCGAAGCGCGGGTGCGCGAGGCGATGGTCGAACCCGTGATCGCGCGCCGCCTGCAGCCGCCGATGCTGGCGCCGCTGCTGGCCGAGCGCCTGCGCCGCGAGACGCCGAACGCGTCACTGCTGCAGAGCACGCTCGACGCCGACCTGCAGGCCCAGGTCGAGGCCCAGGTCGAGGCCTGGAGCGCGCGCCTGCCGCCGCGTAGCTCGGTCGCCGTGCTGGTGGTCGACAACCGCAGCCTGGAGGCCCTGGCCTACGTCGGCTCGGCGCGCTTCGGCGATGCCGGATCGAGCGGGCATCTCGACATGGTGCGCGCCCTGCGCTCGCCCGGCTCGACCCTCAAGCCCTTCCTCTATGGCCTCGCGATCGAGCAGGGCCTGGTGCATTCGGCCAGCCTGCTGATCGATGCGCCGCAGGACTTCGACGGCTACCGGCCGGGCAACTTCGATGGCCACTTCCGCGGGCCGGTCGCGGTCGAGGCCGCACTGCAGGCCTCGCTCAACGTCCCGGCGGTGGCGCTGATGCAGGCGCTGGGTCCGGAGCGCTTCGCCGCGCGCCTGGCCCATGCCGGCATCGAGCTGCGCCTGCCGCGCGCGGCGCGGCCGAACCTGGGGATGATCCTGGGTGGCACCGAGGCGCGTCTCGAGGACCTCGTCGCGGGCTTCGCCGCGCTGCAGCGCGGCGGCCTGGCCGGTCCGATCCGGCTGCGGCCGGAGGATCCGCTCGCGGCGCGCCGCCTGCTGCCCGAGGGCGCGGCCTGGATCGTGCGCGACCTGCTCGCCGGCACGCCGCGCCCGGGCGAGGCGGGCGGACGCTTCGACCACAGCACGCGAGGCCCACTCGCGTTCAAGACCGGCACCAGCTACGGCTTCCGCGACGCCTGGGCCATCGGCACCCTGCCCGGTGCGACGCTCGGGGTCTGGGTCGGCCGACCCGACGGCACGCCCCTGCCCGGCCTGTACGGCGCGGTCAGCGCCCTGCCCCTGCTGCTGGGCATCGCAGACGGCCTGCCCGCCGCGCTGCGGCGCGGCGAGTCCGCGCGTCCGGGTTCGGTGCAGCGCGAAACCATCTGCTGGCCGCTCGGCCAGCGCGCGATGGATACGCCCGAGGCGCTCTGCCATCGCCAGCTCGAGGCCTGGGTGCTGGATGGCACGGTGCCACCCACCGTGCTGCCGGCCGGCGATCCCGGACCGCTGCGCCAGACCGTGCGGGTCGATGCCGCCAGCGGGCTGCGCCTGGGCCCCGACTGCAGCGACGGGCGTGCCGCCGAGTTGCGCGAGTTCGCGCGCTGGCCCTTGCTGAGCGAACCCTGGCTGGACCCGGCCGCGCGGCGCGCCGCGCGCCTGCCGGCGCTGGCGCCTGGCTGCCGCGAGCCCGGGAGCTTCCTCGCC
Source organism: Lysobacteraceae bacterium (assembly GCA_024710865.1). GTDB lineage: Bacteria > Pseudomonadota > Gammaproteobacteria > Xanthomonadales > Xanthomonadaceae > JANJTY01. The sequence continues at coordinate 2,601 of JANJTY010000337.1, forward strand.
GCCTTGCACATCGAAGGCGTTGATGAAGGCTCGGTGCTGGCCCCGGCCCCGCCGCGCAATGCCCCGCCCCGCCTGCGCCTGCGCGCGCGCGGCAGCAGCGAGACCGTGCACTGGCTGCTGGACGGACGCCTGGTCGGAAGCAGCGAGAACCACTCCGCGCTGGAGCTGGTGCTGGACGAGGCCGGCGAGCACCGCTTGGTCGCGATGGATGCGCAGGGCCGCTATGCCGA